>JBEGRT010000412.1:0-4730 GCA_041180305.1 Pseudomonadota bacterium | reverse complement strand
CCGCGTGACCGCCGCCGTTTCAAGCGCCTGCGTGAAGAGTCCAAGCGCTTCGAGTCCATCCCCATCCGCACGCGCCTGACCGACGAAGAGGTCGCGAAGTTCACCGCCCAGCGCTTCCGCTTTCCGGGCGTCGAGGTGCAGGCCCGCCTGTTTCGCCACTACCCCTATGGCGAGCTGGCCAGCCACGTGCTGGGCTACATCGGGCGCATCAACCAGCGCGAAAAAGAGGCCATCGAAGACTGGCCCGAAGAAGAACAGGCCAATTACCGGGGCACCGATTACATCGGCAAGCTGGGCATCGAGCAGGCCTACGAGCGCGACCTGCACGGCATCACCGGCTTCGAAGAGGTCGAAACCAGTGCAGGCGGCCGTGCCGTGCGGCGCCTGCGGTCGAACCCCGCCACGCCGGGCAACACCCTGCACCTGGCCATCGACATCAAGCTGCAGCACCTGATCGAGCGCCTGTTCGGTGGGCGCCGTGGCGCGCTGGTGGCCATCGATCCGCGCAATGGCGAGGTGCTGGCCTTTGTCTCCAAGCCCACGTTCGATCCCAACCTGTTCGTCGACGGCATCGACAGCGAAAGCTGGCGCGAGCTCAACGAGTCCATCGACAAACCCCTGCTCAACCGGGCCCTGCGCGGCACCTACCCACCGGGTTCGACCTACAAGCCCTTCATGGCCCTGGCGGCTCTGAACACCGGCAAGCGCAGCCCCAGCACCATCATCATGGACAACGGGGTGTTCAACTTCGGGGGCCACAAGTTCCGCAGTCCGGAGAACGAAAAGGGTGGGGCCATGAACATGCGCCGCGCCATTGTCGAATCGAGCAACGTCTACTTCTATTCGCTGGCCAACGAACTGGGTGTGGACACCATCCATGACCAGATGGAGCCCCTGGGTTTTGGCCGCCTGACCGGCATCGATCTGCAGGGTGAGGTCAAGGGCATCCTGCCGTCGACCGAATGGAAGCGCAAGGCTTACCGCCGGCCCGAACAGAAGAAGTGGTACGCCGGCGAAACCATCTCCCTGGGCATCGGTCAGGGCTACAACACCTTCACCATGTTGCAGGTGGCCTCGGCGCTCAGCACCCTGGTGTCCGATGGGCAGCGCTTCGAGCCGCGCCTGGTGCGCGAGGTCGAAGACGTGGTCACGCGCGAGCGCCGCGTGGTGTCGAGCAAGGCCCTGGTGCCTCTGGCCATCAGGCCAGAGCATGCCGCCCTGATCCGCGAAGCCATGCATGGCGTGACGGTGGAAGGTACGGGCACCCGCGTGTTTGCCGGCGCGCCTTATCTCAGCGGTGGCAAGACCGGCACGGCCCAGGCCGTGACCCTGCGCCAGAACGAAAAGTACAACGCAGCCAAGATGGCCGATTACCAGCGTGACCATTCGCTGTATGAGGCCTTTGCGCCACTCGACAACCCCAGAGTGGCCTTGGCCGTGATCGTCGAAAACGCGGGCTTTGGCGCGCAATCGGCTGCGCCCATCGCGCGCCGTGTGCTCGATTACCTGCTTGCGGGTGTCTATCCCAGCGAGGAAGACATCGTGGAAGTGAGCCTGGGCCGCGGCATTGCGCCCATCGGCACCTCGCGCCGTGTGGCCGATGTGCCGCTGCCCCGAGGCACCGACGCTTTCGGCAGCGATGTGACCGACCCCACCTACACCGAGCAGCCCGGCATCGGGCCGTTGCTGCCCAAGGGGGCCTCGGCGCCTCTGGCGGGGCCCATGGCGGCTTCTGGCGCGTCGGCGCCGGTGGCTGGGGCCTCGGCGCCCATGGGGCCCTCGTTGGCCGGGCCTGCCGCCTCGGCCGCCCTGACCGCGCCCGAGGCTCCGCGGCCTGAACGGCCGGCATCGGCGCCCGGCCCAGCTCTGGCCGCCGTGCCGGCGTCTGCGGCCTCTCGATCCTTCGGAGCCCGACCATGAACGTGGCCTTTGAAAAGCCCTCCCTGTGGCAGCGCGTGCGCCCGGTGTTTTCCGGGTTCGACCTGCCCATGGCCTTCATCCTTCTGTGGCTGTGTGGCCTGGGCCTGACGGCCATGTATTCGTCGGGCTTCGACCACGGCACCCGCTTTGTCGACCATGCGCGCAACATGGCCCTGGGCGCCACCATCCTGTTCATGGTGGCGCAGGTTCCACCTCAGCGCCTCATGGCCCTGGCGCCACCGCTGTATGTGGCCGGTGTTCTGCTGCTGCTGGCTGTGGCCGCCTTCGGCATCACGAAGAAGGGCGCCACCCGCTGGCTGAACGTGGGGGTGGTGATCCAGCCCTCGGAAATCCTGAAAATTGCCATGCCGCTGATGCTGGCCTGGTGGTTCCAGCGCCGCGAGGGGCAACTGCGCGGGCTCGATTTCGGCGTGGCGGGTCTGTTGCTGGCCATTCCGGTGGGGCTGGTCATGAAGCAGCCTGACCTGGGCACGTCACTGCTGATCCTGTTTGCTGGGCTGTACGTGATTTTCTTCGCGGGCTTGCCCTGGAAGCTGATCATCCCTGTGGTGGTGGCCGGCGCGGTGGGCATCACGGCGCTGGTGATGTCGGAAGAGCACATTTGCCAGCCTGAGGTGAACTGGGTGGGCTTGCGCGAATACCAGAAGAACCGTGTGTGCACCTTGCTCGACCCGACGAAGGACCCGCTGGGCAAGGGCTTTCACATCATCCAGGGGATGATCGCAATTGGCTCCGGCGGCGTGCCGGGCAAGGGCTTCATGAAGGGCACGCAAACCCACCTTGAATTCATCCCCGAGCGCACCACGGACTTCATCTTTGCCGCCTATTCGGAAGAGTTCGGCCTGGTCGGCTGTGTGGGCCTGCTCCTGGGTTTCCTGGCCTTGATCTACCGGGGGCTGATGATCGCGGCCCAGGCACCCACCCTGTTTGCCCGCCTGCTGGCTGGCAGCATTTCCCTGAGCTTTTTCACCTATGCCTTCGTGAACATGGGCATGGTCAGCGGCATCTTGCCGGTGGTGGGCGTGCCGCTGCCCTTCATCAGCTATGGCGGCACGGCCATGGTCACCATGGGGCTGGCCCTGGGCATCCTGATGTCGATCGCCCGCAGCCGTGGCCTGATGCAGCGCTGACCGAGGCTTGTCTGCCCTGCCGCAAAGCACGCTTCCAAGGCCTGAGCTAGCATTCCCTCATGACCTCGTTTTCCTCTTCGCCCGTGGTGCATTCCCCGCTCGACCGTGCCCTGATGGCGGCCGATTCCGCCTTGCGTGCGGTGTGGGGCGACCACGTGGCCACGCGGCCCTGCCCGCGCCCACCTGAGGGCGCGCCCGATGCCGACCTGAGCGAGGCCGACAAGCGTCACGCGGCGGCGCTGATGCGCGTGAACCACGTTGGGGAAGTGTGCGCCCAGGCCTTGTACGCCTCACAGGCCCTGGGCACTCGTGACCCGGCGCTGGTGGCGCATTTCGAGGCGGCTGCCCGCGAAGAAACCGATCACCTGGCCTGGACCGAGCAACGCCTGCGTGAACTGGGCGGCCGCACCAGCGTGCTCAACCCGCTGTGGTTCGCCGGTTCATTCGCCATCGGCCTGCTGGCCGCCCGCGCGGGCGACAAGACCAGCCTGGGCTTCGTGGTCGAGACCGAGCGGCAGGTGGAGCACCACCTGGACAGCCACCTCAGCCAGTTGCCGGCTGGTGACGAGCGTTCGCGCGCCATCGTGCGCCAGATGCGCGACGACGAAATCGCCCACGCCAATGCGGCCCAGCAGGCGGGCGGTGCCGAACTGCCGGCCCCGGTGCGCGGCCTGATGAAGCTCACCGCACGGGTGATGACCCGCACGGCTTACCACCTGTGAGCGGCGTCCGGGCTGGGCGCCGGGGCCTCAGGCGGCCACCACCTCGAAGCTCGTGGTGATCTCGGCGGTCTTGCCGATCATGATGCTGGCCGAGCAGTACTTTTCGTGCGACATCTGGATGGCCCGCGCCACAGCTGACTCGGGCAGGTTCACGCCGGTCACCACGAAGTGCATGTTCACCTTGGTGAACACCTTGGGGTCGGTGTCGGCGCGCTCGGCGGTCAGCTTGAGCTGGCAGCCGCGCACGTCGTGGCGCCCGCGCTTGAGGATCAGCACCACGTCATAGGCGGTGCAGCCACCCGTGCCAGCCAGCACGGTTTCCATGGGCCGGGGCGCCAGGTTGCGGCCACCGCCCTCGGGGGCGCCGTCCATGTTGATGATGTGGCCGCTGCCGGTTTCGGCCATGAAGGCCATGCCCGAAGTGGGCTGCCAGTGGATGGTGCATTCCATGTGAGGCTCCTTGAATCGGCGCCGATTGTGCACTGTTCCCACGACGCCCGATGAGGCAAGGGTAAACCCTGATCACTTGAGCGCGCCGTGGGGCTTTCCCAGGGAAAACTTGCACAGAACCTGTGACAAACGGTATCTTTGCGTTCAGTGACGGAACCATTTAATTCATGTGGTGTCCATCACGTGTTCTGTTTGTCTCCTCCACCCCCATTCATTGGTGGATTTCAGCCCGGTGCACGCAAGTGCCCCGGGCTTTTTTCTGCCCGGGTGTTGCCTGGGGGGGAGCCTGGAGGCCGTCTGGGCTCAGTCCCCCTGGGCCGCGGGTGCCGCCTTGGCCTTGGCGGCCAGTTCTTCGCGCAGGCGCTTGATGCGCTCGCGCGGGCTTTCACCGGGCGTGCCTTCGCCCAGCTTCATCTCGGCCACGAAGCGGCTGGGCATGGCCTGCACGTATTCGCGGCCCTTCTTGCGCCGGCGCAGCACGCACACC
>JBEGRT010000411.1:0-2939 GCA_041180305.1 Pseudomonadota bacterium | reverse complement strand
CGGCCTGCACCCTGGTGCTGCAGGCCGGTGGCGCATTTGAAGGCCTGGTGCCCGGCCAGTTCGTGATCATTGGCGTGACCATCAACGGCGTGCGCCATCGCCGTGCCTATTCGCCACGCATGGTCGACGGCCAGGCCCAGCGTTTTGCCATCACCGTGCAGCGCCAGCCTGGGGGCCGCGTGTCCAACCACGTGCACGACCACCTCAAGGTGGGCGACATCATCGAGATCGAACCGGCCGCCGGAGAGTTCGTGCTGCCCGAGCGCCTGCCGCCCGAGGTGCTGCTGATCGCCGGGGGCTCGGGCATCACGCCCCACATGTCGATGCTGGAGCACCTGGAGCGCAACCACAGCCACACCCGCGTCACGCTGATCTACTTCGCGCGCAGCCTGCAGGACCGCATCTTCGCCCAGGCCTTGCAGCAGATGGCCTCGCGCTGGCCGCAACTGACCTACGTGCCGCTGGACAGCAGCGTGAACACCCACACCGGCACACCCACCGGCGCCACGCTGTGCGAAGAGGTGCTGGACCGCGCCATGCCCACCTGGCGCTCGGCCACGGCCTATTGCTGCGGCCCGGCCCCCCTGATGGACACGGCACGCGCCCTGTGGGCCGAAGGCCGCACCACGGGCTCGCTCAAGCTGGAAGCCTTTGGCGTGGCACGCCCTTCGGGTGACCCCAGCGTGCGCCACCAGGTCAGCCTGTCGCGCCACAGCGAAGAAATCCATTACGAAGCCCCTGCCACCGAAACCTTGCTGGTCGCCGGTGAACAGTCGGGCTACGCCATCAAGCACGGATGCCGCCAGGGCATCTGCCACGAGTGCACCTGCCGCCTGAACCAGGGCGCGGTCAAGGACCTGACCACTGGCGATGTGATCGCGGCCCAGGGCCAGACGATCCGCCTGTGCGTGAGCGCCGCCCTGAGCGATGTGCAACTCGAATCCCTGAATTGAAAACCTCTGACGAACGGAAGCAGATCATGAGCAGCAAGACCATCACTGTCGGTCCTCGCAGCATGGAGGAAATGGCCGAGTTCGAGAAAGAACTCAACGCCATCCGCGAAGAGGCACTGGCCAAGGTGGGCGATGAAGACGCCCGCTACATCAAGAAGATCCTGTGGACCACGCGGCTGCTGGAAACCACGGGTCGCGGCCTGCTGATGTTCGGCTGGTTCCCCCCGACCTGGCTGCTGGGCGTGTTCCTGCTGGGCTGCGCCAAGATCATCGACAACATGGAGCTGGGCCACAACGTGATGCACGGTCAGTTCAATTTCATGAACGACCCGCGCTTCCAGGGTGACACCTTCGAGTGGGACAACACCTGCCCCCGCGAAGGCTGGCGCCACACCCACAACTTCGAGCACCACACCTACACCAATGTCATCGGCAAGGACCGCGACTTCGGCTACGGCATGCTGCGCATGTCCAATGACCTGAGCTGGCGCTGGTTCTACCATCCGGTGCAGTTCTTCTACATGCTGCTGCTGATGGTGGGCTTCGAATGGTTCGTGGCCGTGCACGAGCTGCAGACCGACAAGCTGTTTGCCGGCAAGAAGAAGCTGTCGGACATGCAGACCCAGTGGGACCTGATCAAGGCCAAGATGTGGCGCCAGGTGCGCAAGGACTACATCGTGTGGCCGCTGGTGGCTGCCGTGGTGGCCGCACCTTTCGGCATGTCGATGGAAGCTGGCCTGGCCACACTGGCGGGTAATTTCTTCGGCAACATCGTGCGCAACATCTGGGCTGCGGCCATCATCTTCTGCGGTCACTTCACCGAAGACGTTTACACCTTCGACAAGAAGTCGATCGTGGGTGAGACCCGCGGCCAGTGGTACCTGCGCCAGATCCTGGGTTCGAGCAACATCACGGGCGGCTTCCTGATGCACATGATGAGCGGCAACCTGAGCCACCAGGTCGAGCACCACCTCTACCCCGACATGCCGGCCAGCCGCTATGCCGAAGTGGCGCCCAAGGTGCGCGCCGTGTGCGCCAAGTACCGCGTGCCCTACAGCACCGGCCGCTTCATTCCTCAGCTGATGACCGTGATGAAGCGCGTGATCCGCTACAGCTTCCCGGGCGGCCCCCAGAAGGCCATGGCCTTCGAGGTTGACTCGGTGCTGCCCGAGAAGATCTGACACGCTTTCAGCATTGCGCGGGCGGCTTTCGCCCTGCAAGACAAGCCCGGCTCTGCCGGGCTTTTTTTTGGCCGGTGTTCACCCTGTTTTGCCGCGCACAACAAACCGTTTGTCGGATTTTTTCTGACACGAACTTCGGCATGCACCTGACGGGCCTTACAGCGCGCAGCCTATTCAGAAATCCGGGCTGGCTGCCCAGAATTCATCCCATGCAGCAACAACTCTTCCCACGCTGCAAAACACAAGCCGGAACGTCCCCCAATTCTCGTTAGGAGCCCGCCATGAACGCCGACCAGATGCTGATGGAAATCCGTGAAGCCAACCTGTCCTACCTGATGCTGGCGCAGAACCTGATCCGCACCGACCGCGAGCAGGCCCTGTTCCGCCTGGGCATCTCGGAAGAGTCGGCTGAGCTGATCGGCAGCCTGTCGCCGGCCCAGGTCATGCGCATCGCCTCCAGCAACACCCTGTTGTGCCGCATGCGCATCGACGACGACATGGTCTGGGGCCTGCTGACCAACCACGGCAAGGCCGGCAGCGACAGCGTCAGCCGCCTGCACGCCTCCATCCTGATGGCCGGACGCCACCAGGAAGCGGCCTGAGCACTTGTTGCCAGACCGTTGCCCCCCACTGAACCGAACCTGCCGGAGCCGACCATGCGCACCAAGAGCCTGCTGACCGAAGCCAAGCAAATTGAACGGGCCGTCACCCTGATCCACCTGGGTGCCCGCCTGCAGGTGCTCGAGTCGGAAACCGACATGTCTTACGAACGCCTGCTGCGCCTGTACAAGGAAGTGGCCGGCAA
>JBEGRT010000410.1:0-3248 GCA_041180305.1 Pseudomonadota bacterium | reverse complement strand
GCCCATGCTCATCGGTTTTGGCATCTTCGATCGAGGCGCTGCGGAAAGTCGTGACTTCGATCACGTCTTGCCCGAACATCACATGCACGATGCGAAAGCGCTTGCCGATGATGAAGGCGCGGCGGAACAGACCCTTGACCTGTTCGGGCGTGGCGTTGGTGGCCACGTCGAAGTCTTTCGGGCGCAGGCCCAGCAGCAGGTCACGCACGGCGCCACCCACGATGTAGGCCTCGTAGCCGGCATCTTTCAAGGTGCTGACCACCTTGTAGGCGCGCTCGTCAACCAGGCGCACGTCGATGCCGCAATCGGCTGCGTTCAGTTCCACGCGCTCACCCGTGGGCGCCTTGGTCTTGGCCTTCTTGGCGCGGCTGCGGGGCGCCTTGGCTGGCGCGTCGTCGCCCGTGGGGGCCGACGTCTGGGAAGACGCCTTGGCGCGGGCAGGCCCGCGGGCCAGAATTTTGTGGATGAGGCTCTTGATCATGGGAAGAGGTTCAGCAGACGCCAGCCGCGGGCTTTCGCCTCGGCCTCCAGCGCCGGACTGGGGTTGGTGGCCACCGGGTCGGTGGACTGCTCCAGCAGGGGCAGGTCGTTGGGCGAATCGCTGTAGAAGCTGACGCGTTGGAAATCGGTGAGCGAATGGCCCATCTCGGCCAGCCACTGTTCGACCCGCGTGATTTTGCCTTCTCTGAAGGACGGCACACCATCGATTTCACCCGTGACACGACCTTCGGCGTCGCGCACCAGCTTCACGGCGATCAGGTGCTCAACCCCGAAAGCCTGCGCAATGGGCTGGGTGACGAACTCGTTGGTGGCCGTGACGATGGCGATCAGGTCGCCTTGCGCACGGTGCTGTTCGACCAGGTCCAGCGCCTGGGGCTGGATGGCAGGACGGATGACGTCCTCAAGGAAACGGGCCTGCAAGGCCGCCTGATCGTCTGGCGACATGCGACGCCAGACGCTGGTGGTGAACTCGATGTATTCGGCCAGCACCAGGGTGCCATTGCAGTACTGCTGATAGAAGGCATTGTTGCGGGCCCGATAGGCATGCGGGTCGGCCAGCCCGGTGCGGCAGAGGAATTCGCCGAACTCGTGGTCGGAATCCAGGGGCAGCAGGGTGTGGTCGAGGTCGAAAAGGCAGAGGTTCATGGAGTCTCCAGCGCCAGCATCTGCTTGAGCAGGGGCACGGTCACACCGCGCTGTTCGGCCAGCGCGAATCGGTCAAGTTGGTCCAGCAGACGCATCAGGTCACCCTGGTCGCGGCTGCAGTGGGTCAGCAGGTAAGGCAGCACACCCTCGTGCAGCTTCAGGCCGCGGCGGCGGGCTTCCAGCAGCAGGGCATCGCGCAGGTCGTTTTCGGCCAGGCAATGCACCGCGAAGGTCAGCCCCCAGCCCAGGCGGGTGCGCAGGTCATCGCGCACAGGCAGGTCAACCGGCGGCACGCGCCCTGCCGCCACGATGGCGATCGCCGCCGCACTGCCCGCAGGTGCCTCGACCAGGCTGGCCGCACACTCGATGAACAGGTTGAAGGCCCAATGCTGCTGCTGCGCATCCAGACGATCGCAATCGTCCATCAGAACCAGGGTGGGCGCCTGCGGCAGGCCGCAATCCCAGGACTGGAAGCCCTGAGGGTCCAGCCACAGCACATGCCAGCCCAGGCCCAGCGCTTGCGACGCCAGCCCCTTGAGCAGATGGGTCTTGCCCAGCCCAGGCCCGCCCCACAGGTAGGTGGGCGCACCGGGGGTGGCGCTGTCGGGCCAGGCACGCAACCAGGCCAGCACCTCGGCGTTGTCGCCCACCACGAAATCATCCAGACCGGGCACATCCGAAGGCCCCAGATCCAGCGCCATTTGCCGCATCGGGGCCCAGGCGCTCTGCAACACCGCGCTCATGATGAAGAACCGCCCTCCAGGTACCAGGCCGAGGCCCGGTACGCGACCAGGGCCCGGCGGGCCAGCACCATCAGCAATGCGCTGACCGGCAAGGCAATCAGCACCCCCACAAAGCCCAGCACAGCCCCGAACAGCATCAGCGCCAGGATCACGGCCAAGGGGTGCAGGCCAATCTGCTCGCCCACGAGGCGCGGCGTGAGCACCACGCTTTCGACCACCTGGCCGATGCCGTAGACCACCCCCACGGCCAGGAAGGGCCACCACCAGGCAGCACCTTCGGCCCCGAACTGCAGCACGCCCGACAGCAAGGCCAGGATGAGGCCCAGGCCGAAGCCCAGGTAAGGAATGCAGACAGCCAGGCCCGTGAACACACCAACCGGCAAGGCCAGGTCGTGCCCGAACAGCATCAGACCCACGCTGTAGAACACGGCCAGGATCAGCATGACCAGCAACTGGCCTCGCAGGTAATGTCCCATGGCGGTGTCGATGTCACGAGCCACAGAGACCACCGCTGGACGCCAGCGCGCCGGCAACAGGCCCTGGGCACTGCCCAGGATGCCAGGCCAGTCGAGCAGCCAGTAGAAAGCGAGCATGGGCACCAGCCCGACCAGCCCCAGCACGGTGAACAGCGCGCTGCCGCCCACTTTCAGGGAGTTGATCAAGGCCTGCGACCACTCCTGCCCATGGGTGGACAGGTGACGAGCGACCAGGGGTTTGAAATCGGCCAGGTCCTGCGGCACCTTCAGCCCCAGTTGCGCCAGCCAGGGCTGCAACGCCATCCAGGCGCGTTCGGCCAGGTCGGGCAACTGATTTTTCAGCCGTGGCACCAGGTCCATCACGATGGGCACCAGCAAGGCAGCCAGCAGCACCACCACCACACTGGCGCCAAGCACTGCCACCCCAGCGGCCAGGCCGCGTGGCCAGCGGCGGCGCGCCAGTGCCTCGACCACGGGCTCCAGCACGTAGGCCAGGGCGAACGACAGCAGAAAAGGCGCAAACACCGCCGCCTGCCGGGTCATGCCCCACAGGATCAGAGCCCCCAGTGCGCCGACCAGCCAGGGCCACCACCGCGTGGAGGGCGTCAGCGCTGAAGGGGCAAGGTCATCTCGGCTCATTGCCTGAGATTCTATCGGGCCCGCGAGGCACCCCGTTTCGCCTCAACCTTGTGTAAGTCTCGCATCAAACTCGGTCAGACCGGCTCAGCGCCGCCCCGCACAATCGGTGGCTTCGTACACCGCCTTGTGAGCCGCATCGAGGTCGGTCTCGAATTTCTTGTGATCCCGCTGCGCCTCGGGCTGCGACAGGTATTCCTGCTGGATCACGGCTTCGCGGCGCTTGTATTCAGCCAGGCAGTTGGCT
>JBEGRT010000409.1:0-8069 GCA_041180305.1 Pseudomonadota bacterium | reverse complement strand
AGTTTGAAAACCAGCAGCGGGCTGCACAACGGCTGGCCCTGGTGGTGCCGGTGGCCCTGGGTCTGATCTTCTTCCTGCTGTATTCCACCTTCGGCTCGGCACGTCAGGCCACGCTGGTGGTGTCCAACATCCCGCTGGCTCTGATCGGCGGGGTGGTGGCCTTGGCCGTGACCGGCGAATACCTGTCCGTGCCCGCCTCTGTGGGCTTCATCGCGCTGCTGGGCATTGCCGTGCTCAATGGCGTGGTCATGGTCAGCCACTTCAACCAGCTGGTGGCGCTGGGCAAGCCACTGCATGAGGCCGTGTTCGAAGGCGCTCGCCGCCGATTGCGCCCCGTGCTGATGACCGCCTGCATCAGCGTGGGTGGCCTGGTGCCCCTGTTGTTCGCCACCGGGCCCGGCAGCGAAATCCAGCGCCCCCTGGCCATCGTGGTGATCGGGGGCCTGATCAGCTCGACCCTGCTGACGCTGCTGTTACTGCCCCTGGTGTACGAACGCTTTGGCTTGCCCCGAGAAGACCTCGGTGCGACCACCCCGCAAACACCTCAACCACCACAGGCCTACACCCCGGGCAGCACGGTCGCCGCCTGGCCGCTGCTGGTGCTGAGCGCCCTTCTGCTGAGCGCCTTCCCGGCCTACAAGGCCCAGGCGCAAACCGCCCAGGCCACAGCGGTCTCCGCCCCCCAGGCCTTGAGCGCCGAAGCAGAACGCGCCTTGGCCACATCCAGCGCCTGGCAGGCTCAGTGGCGGCAATGGCAGGCCGAGCGCCTGCAGGCAGATCAGAGCCGGGTGTCTGACCAACCTTGGGTGCCCGGCATCGGTGTCGACCGGATCCGCCAACGCAATGATCCGGGCCGACCAACGGGCTGGGAACACACCCTGAGCCTGAGTCGCGGCGTGTCCTGGCCAGAACGCCAGGCCGCCGGCGCCCGGTGGGCCAGCCTGCGACAGGATGAGGCCGATGTCCGCCTGCGCTGGGCCTGGCAGCAACTGCAACAGACCCTGATCGAGCAATGGGGCCAATGGATGGAAGCGCGCTGGACGCTGGACGCCTGGCAGGCCCAGGAGACCGTGCTCGCGGAACAGCTGCAGCAGATGGCGCGCCGTCACCAGCTGGGCGATGCCGCCAAGGTGGACGTGCTGGTCTGGCAGGCTGCGCTGGCCCAAGCCCGCAGCCAGTTGCAGCAGGCCCAGGGCGAATGGGCCGCCGCCGACACTGCCCTGCGCGTGTACCTGAACGACTGGCGCTGGCCCCTGCCCGCGCAACCCCTTGCTCAGGCGCGCTTCACGCACGAAGAAACACGCCTGCCCCCACCTGACTCGTCACCCAACACGCCATACAACGCCCCCCTGGAGGCCCAAGTGGCTCGCCGCAATGCAGACAGCCTGCAAGGCGAGGCCGACTGGATGGCCCAGCAGGTGCGCCCCACCCCGACCTGGACAGTTCAATGGGGTCGCAACAGCCTGAGCGCCGAACAGCGCATCGGCATGGCCTGGAGCTGGCCGCTCGACAACCCCTCGCAGGCACAGGCCGCACGGGCTGCGCGCCGGCAAGCCGAGGCCGCGCTGGCCCAGGCCGAAGGTGCCGCCCGCCAGGCACAGGCCCGACAAGCGCAACTGCTGGCCCGCATGCAAGCGCTTCAGCAGGCATGGCTGAGCGCCGACCAGGCCCGCGAAGCACTCACGCAGCACGCTCAAGCATTGGCCCGTGGCCTCGCTCTGGGTACCGGCACATCGACCGATGTGGTGCAAGCCCGCCGCCTGGCCATGGACCAGACGCTGGAAGCCGCACGCCTGGCTGCGCGTTGCCTCACGGCCGAGGCCTTGTGGCAACTGAACCAACGCGCCGACCTCACCCCTCAAGCCCCTCTGGAGTCCCCATGAACACACACATCAAGGCATTGACCACCATACAGCGCCTGGGAGCAGGCCTGCTCATCACCTGCCTGAGCGCGTGCAGCCAGCTCCCGAGCTTGGGTTCGGCGCCAAACAGCACCGAACACGACCAGGGGTGGCGCCAGGGGGTGGTGGAAGAAGTGGGGCCCGCCCACCAGCTGAACGCACGGTCAGGGGTGGACTGCCGACCTCCACAGAGCCGATCGGCCAACGTTTCGAGCACGGCCAGCGAGGCACCATTTGCCCGCGTGATCTATCGGCACCACAAGATTCGGCTGGAGCGGATCGTGCCGCTCAGCAGCGACCAGGCCCTGCCCAGGGTCGGGCAAGACCTGCGGTTTCAGGTCAAAGACTGCCAGACCCCGGCGCGCCCGCTCTGATCATTGATCCATGTTGCGAGCCGAAAACGTCAGGCCTTCTTGGCAATGGCCTCAGCCATGACCACGATGCCGTCTTCGTCGGCGTAGAGCCAGTCGCCAGGGCGCACCCACACGCCCTGGATCTGCACATCCACATTGTTCTGGCCTTCGTTGCGCTTTTCGGTCGGCAGCGGCATCGAGGCCAGGGCACGGATGCCCACGTCGCACTCGGCCAGTTCGGCCACGTCGCGCACGCAGCCGTCGATCACGACACCGGCCCAGCCATTCCTGGCCGCGGCCTTGCCCAGGTTGCCGCCCAGCAGCGCACGACGCAGCGAGGCGCCACCATCGACCACCAGCACACGGCCCTGGCCGGGGGAGTCAACCGCGGCCTTGACCAGCGAGTTGTCTTCAAAACACTTCACGGTGGTGACCGGGCCGGCGAACTTCAGGCGTTTGCCAAAGTCCTTGAACAGCGGCGGCAGCACGCGGAAATTGCCATCGGTGTTGTTCTTGTGCTCGTCGCACAGGTCGCAAGTGACGAAATCGACCATGAGGGGCTCCTGCAAGGGATGGTGGAAATCTGCAATGGCTGCATTGTCCTTCACGCCAGCAGGGCCACCGGGCATGACACGCTCGGCTGCGCGCACCGGCCGATGCCACGCCGATCAGCGACAATGGCGGGTTTCCCCGATCACCCATGCCCTTGCCTCGCCCTTCCTCTGCAGCACCCGGTGCGCGCCCTGTGGCCGCGCCCGAGACGCCCACGCAAGCCGCCCGTGCGGCCTGGTGGCGCCACGTGCTGGTGTGGGGCGTGGGGCTGGGCCTGCTGGGCTGGATGCTGCACAAGGTGCCTCTGGCCTCCGTGCTGGCCGCCCTGGCGCGGCCCACCGCGGCCGACTGGTCGCTCACCCTCGGCGGGCTGGCGGCCAGCTACGGGCTGCGCGCTGGCCGGCTTCAGGTGGTCATGGGACTGAGCGATCGGCACGATGCTGTGCCTCGCTGGCTGGGCCTGCGGCTCGATGCGCTGCGCGTGATCCTGATGCACAACGCTGCCGTGAACCTGCTGCCCATGCGGGCGGGCGAACTGAGCTTTCCCTACCTGGCCAGCCGCGAACTGGGCATGCCCATGGCGCGTGCCGTGGCCTCGCTGCTGTGGATGCGCCTGCAGGATCTGGCCGTGCTGGTGAGCCTGGGCTTGCTGTGCTGGCCCACGCTGCCCTGGCCCCTGCGCCTGGTCGGCCTGGCGGCGGTGGTGGCGGGCTGGCACCTCGGCCTGTGGCTGCTGCGCCGCCTGCACGACACCCGCTCGCAGGCCGCCGGCTGGCGCGTCCTGGTGCAAAAGCTGCACAGCGCCCTGCTGGAACCCCACCAGCACGCCACCGCCACCTGGGCCTTCACCTGGGCCAACTGGGCCATCAAGCTGCTGGCGGGCGCGTGGCTGATCTCTGCCATCACCCAGGCCCCGCTGGCCCCCGCCTGGTCGGGCGCGCTGGGTGGCGAGCTGGCCGCCATCGCGCCCGTGCAAGGCCCTGCAGGCCTGGGCACTTACGAAGCCGGAGTGTGGGCCGGGCTGCACCTGGGCACCGGCACCGACCTGGCCGCCGCACTGCCCGCAGCCCTGGCTTTGCACCTGTGTTTCCTGTGTTGCGCCGTGCTGGCCGGCCTGACGGCCTGGATGGCTGGCGCCCGCTGGTCCGTTCAGACACCTTACGTTGCACAAAGCCCATCAGCCTCTCGCAATCCCGACTGACGAAAACGGCCGCTTTTTGCTACAAACACCGATTCTTCCCGCGTTGTCATGACCTCTGATTTTTCCCGCATCCCCCCGCATCGGCTCTCCATCGTGGTGCCGATGTACAACGAGGTCGACAACGTCGAGCCCTTCGTCACGGCCGTGCACGAAGCCCTGGCGGATTACCCCTTCGAGTGGGAACTGATCATCGCCAACGATGGCAGCCGCGACGGCACGCGTGAGGCGCTGGACGAGCAGGTCAGGCTGCGAGGCCCGCACGTGCGCCCGGTGCACCTGTGGCGCAACTTCCGCCAGACCGCGGCCATGCAGGCTGGCATCGACGCCGCCCGCGGCGATGTGATCGTCACGCTCGATGGCGACCTGCAGAACGACCCGCTGGACATCCCGGCGCTGGTTGAAAAGCTGCTGGTCGATGACCTGGACCTGGTGGCCGGCTGGCGCCAGAACCGCCAGGACGGCTTCATCCTGCGCAAGATCCCGTCCAAGATCGCCAACCGGCTGATCCGCCGGATCACCGAACTGGAATTCCAGGACTTGGGCTGCAGCCTGAAGGCCTACCGGGCGAGCGTGCTGCGCCGCGTGCGCCTGTACGGCGAAATGCACCGCTTCATCCCGGCCTGGATGGCCACCGTCACCTCGCCGGCCCGCATGTCGGAAGTGCCGGTTCGCCACCATGCCCGCACGCGGGGCGAATCGAAGTACGGCATCTCGCGCACACTGCGTGTGGTGCTCGACCTGCTGGCCGTCAACTTCTTCCTGAAGTTCGCCGGGCGCCCTGGCCACTTCTTCGGTGGCGTGGGCCTGGGCATCGGCATGGTAGGCGGCCTGATCCTGAGCTACCTGCTGGCCCTCAAGCTCACCGGTGAATCCATCGGCGGGCGTCCGCTGCTGTGGCTGGGCTTCTTCTGCGTCCTCGGCGGCCTGCAGTTCCTCACCACGGGGGTGTTGGCCGAGCTGCTGATTCGCATCTACTACGACCGCGGCGAAAGCGCGCCGTACCACACCACCCACGGCCCTGCCCTGCCCGAGTCCGAAGGCTGGCACCACCGACACTGACACGTTCACGGACCCTCGCAATGAACTCCCAAGTCGCCCCTGACACGCAGACGCCAGGCCCCAGCGCCTCCGGCTCACTGCGCAGCCCTCAACGCTGGCCCCGCCTGGGCGGCCGCCGCATGTGGATGCTGCTGGCCCTGGCCGCCGCCCTGGTGATCTACCGCATGGGCGTGATCGAATTCAGCGGCATCTCGCTGTTCTTCGACGAGGCCCAGTACTGGGACTGGTCGCGCCACCTGCAGTGGGGCTACTACTCCAAGCCCCCGATGATCGCCGCACTGATCAAGGCCAGCACCACCGTGTTCGGTGACAGTGTGCTGGGCGTGAAAGTGGTGTCGATGCTGCTGTACGTGGCCACCAGCGTGGCCATCGTGGGTCTGGCCCGTGCGCTGTGGCCCACCAGCAGTGGCGTGCGCACCGGCATCGTGGCGGCCGCCCTGTTCCTGGTGTCGCCCATGGTGGGCACCCTGGGCATGTTCGCCAGCACCGATTCCCCCCTGATCCTGTGCTGGACCCTGGCGGCCTGGGCCCTGTGGCGCGCACAGGTGACCAACCGCCTGAGCCTGTGGGCCCTGCTGGGGGTGGTTTGCGGCCTGGGCCTGTTGAGCAAGTACACGATGGCGGCCTTCGCCATCACCGCCGTGTGGGCCCTGTGGGGCGTGCAAGGCCCGCGTCGTGGGGTGTTCCGCCTGGGCCCCTGGGTGGCCGTGGCCGTGGCACTGGCACTGCTGAGCCCCAACCTGCTGTGGAACATTCAGGAAGGCTTCCCCACCCTGCACCACACGGCTGAAATCACCACCCAGTCGTCGCGCTCGGGCGGCCCCAAGGCCACCCTCGATTTCATCCTGGGCCAGGTCTTGATGCTCGGCCCCCTGACCGTGGTGGCCGGCCTGTGGCTGCACCGCCAGATCATGCGTGCGCCGCAAGCTGAAGTGGCCGGCAGCACGCAGTGGGCTGCCTCCAGCCAGATGATGCCGCCCAGCCAGTGGGCTGCCAGCACACAGATGAGCACCCACCTGCCTTCGCAGCTGGGCACACAGCCGCCCAGCACCCTGGGCCCGCAGAAGGATGCGCGCACCCGCACGGTGCGCACCTCGGCGCTGTACCTGGCATCGGTCACAGCCTACCGCTTCCTGATCATGCTCAGCGCGCCTCTGCTGCTGCTGGCCGTGGTGCAGTCCTTCGTGGCCGGCGCCCACATCAACTGGGCTGCCCCGGCGATGGTCGGCATCTTCCTGCTGGTGGCCTCGCGCCTGAGCCAACCGCTGCTGCCGCTGGCTGCACCGCGGCCCCGCAAGTGGTTCTGGGCCGTGCTGGTGGGCAACCTCCTCATGACCGGTGCCGTGATCCACGCCCGTGACATCCTGGGTGACAACCTGCCCTCGAAGATGGACGTTCTGGTGCGCATGCGCGGCTGGGAACAAGCCTTCAACACGCTGGAAAGCACCCTGGAAGACCCCCGCTACAAGGGCCTGCCCGTGGTGGCCGATTCACGCCTGATGCTGACCCAATCCAGCTACCACTGGCGCAAGCATTCGCCCAAGATCATGGCCTGGAACCCCACCGGCGCCCGTGACAACCATTACCAGATGCAGCAGAGCATGCCCAATGTGGTGGGTCAGGACGTGCTGGTGCTGACCGAGTCGAGCAACCCCCAGGACATCCTCAGCCGTTTCGCCTGGGTGCGCGAACTGGGCCGTTCGGCCGTGGCCGTAGGACCTGACCGCGAGGTCAAGCTGTACCTGTACCTCGCACGGGGTTTCGTGGGTTATGACAACATGACCTACAAGGAACAAAGCGGAACAGATGGGGTGAAAACTGAAGACACCCCCTTCACCGAACAGAAGAAGTGACACCCGACACGATCGAACAACCCAACGAACGTGACACCCGCCTGCTCTGGGCGGGTTTGTTCTTGAGCGTGGCCGTTTTCCTCAAGGTACCGGCCATCGACCTGTGGGTGTCGGCCAGGTACTGGCGCCCCGATCTGGGCTTTTTCCAGCGCAACGACCCGGTGGTGTTGGCCCTCTACGACTGGACCCCCATCATCGGCAACAGCCTGGTGGCCCTGATGGTGCTGCTGGCGCTGCTGGCGCCCTGGCTGGCCCGCCACGCTGCCAGTGCAGGGCATGAGGCGTTGGCCCAGAAGCTGCGCGGCACCTGGCGCCGCACGGCCATTGCCGGCATCTGCGTGGCGGCCCTGAGTTCGGGGGTGATCATCGAGCTGGGCCTGAAGAAAACCATCGGGCGCCCCCGCCCCGTGCAGACCATTGAATTCGGCGGCACCCAGCCTTTCCATGCCGCCTTCGAACCTGGATCGAACCCTGCGCAACACAAGAGCTTTCCCAGCGGTCACGCGGCCGCGGGTTTCAGCCTGATGATGCTGGGCATGTTCGCTTCGCCCGCCTGGCGCCGCCGCTGGTTCATGATCGGCGTGCTGGCCGGCACGGCCGTGGGCATGGCGCGCATCATGCAAGGCGGCCACTACCTCAGCGACATCGTCTTTTCCTTCCACTCGGTCTGGCTCAGCTGCGAGCTGGTCGCCTTCGCCTTCCGGCGCTACGATCTCTCCCGCCTGCCGGCTCACCACCCGGATCGCATCGGCCCACGCCGGGCCATCCGTTGAATGTCCCTTTCCTGATTTCAGCCATGTCCACGACCTCCGTCGTCTACGACTACACCCGCCAGGATGCTTCTGGCGAAAGCTGCACCGCCCACGCCTGGGCCAAGGTGCCCCCCACCCTGCCCGCCGCCGAAAAAGCGCAGGTGATCGAGCGCATCAAGGCCCAGCTGAAGGCGCAGAACGCCGTGCTGGTGGCCCATTACTACGTCGATGGCGACCTGCAGGACCTGGCCCTGGCCACCGGCGGTTGCGTGTCCGATTCGCTGGAAATGGCGCGCTTCGGGCGTGACCACGCCGCGCAGACCCTGATCGTGGCCGGCGTGAAGTTCATGGGCGAATCGGCCAAGATCCTCAGCCCCGAAAAGCGCGTGCTGATGCCC
>JBEGRT010000408.1:0-2658 GCA_041180305.1 Pseudomonadota bacterium | reverse complement strand
GCGCACCTGCGCATACCGCGCGCGCAGGGCCGGGCCTTCCACGCCCAGGTAGTCGGGGTGCAGGCACCAGCGCCGCCACTGGCGCATGGCGCCAGCCGGCAGGTCACCCACCACACCAATGCGGCGACCGGGAAAGTGCCCGAACAGGGGCGTGAGCACCGGCACCAGCAGCCACCACAGCAGGGGCGCGCGCGAACGCGTGGGGGGTGCATTCCAGCGCCAGTGGCCATTGCCGCTGGCCACCGTCAGCACACGCTCGAACACGCGCGAGCCCTCCCCCAGCCAGCCAAAGAGCTGGCCGCCCAGGCTGTGCCCGAGGTAGCTCAAGGGCACCCCGGGGTGCCGCTGACGCAGGGCCTGCACGGCTGCGGGCAGGTCCTGGCTGGCCCAGTCGGTGATGCTGGCCTGAAAGCCCCGCAAGCGCGGCGGTGCCGAATCGCCCACGCCGCGCACATCGAAGGTCAGCACGGCCAGCCCCTGGTGGGCCAGCCAGCTGGCATAGGCCTCGTAAAAACGCTGCGGCACGCCCATGGCGCCCACCAGCAGCACCGCGCGCACCGGTTCGAGCGCTGGCCGGTAATGGCGCGCGGCCAATCGGTGTCCGTCGCGGGTGTCGATCGACAGGTGTTCGATCTTCACGGCCCCTCCCCTGTGTCTGGATGAAGTGTCGGTCTGGTGCCCGCCAAGAAAAAGGCCCGCCCCTGTGAAGGAAGCGGGCCCTGTGCGGCTCAGGCCTTGTGCAGCAGCATCAGGCCGTGGGCCACATCAAGCTCACAGGCTGTCGACGCGCTCGATGATGCCGGCAGCGCCTTGGCCCGTGCCAATGCACATGGTCACCATGCCGTACTTGCCGCCGGTGCGGCGCAGGCCGTGCACCACGGTGGCAGCACGGATGGCACCGGTGGCGCCCAGGGGGTGACCCAGGGCGATGGCACCACCCATCGGGTTGACCTTGGCGCGGTCGAGCACGTGGCCCTTGGCGTCCAGGTCCTTCAGCACGGCCAGCGACTGGGCGGCGAAGGCTTCGTTCAGCTCGATCCAGTCCAGGTCCGATGCCTTCAGGCCAGCGTATTGCAGGGCCAGGGGGATGGCTTCGATCGGGCCGATGCCCATGATTTCAGGCGGCACGCCCTTGACGGCGAAGGCCACGAAACGGGCCAGCGGCTTCAGGCCGTACTTCTCGCAGGCTTCCTTGGAAGCCAGGATCAGCACGCCAGCGCCGTCGGAGGTTTGCGACGAGTTGCCAGCGGTGACCGAACCCTTGGCAGCGAACACCGGGCGCAGCTTGGCCAGGCCTTCGACCGAGGTCTCGGGGCGGGCGCCTTCGTCACGGGTGATGGTCTTCTTGCTGATGGAGACTTCGCCGGTTTCCAGGTTCGGGGTGCGAACCTCGACCTCGATCGGGGTGGTCTCGGCATCGAAGAAGCCCGCTTGCTGGGCAGCGATGGCGCGACGGTGCGATTCGGTGGCGAATGCGTCCTGCTCTTCGCGGGTCACTTGCCACTTCTCGGCCACCTTCTCGGCGGTCATGCCCATGCCGTAGGCGATGCCCACGTTCTCGTCCACGTTGACGATGTCGGGGTGGAAGGAAGGCTTGTTGCCGCCCATCGGCACCATCGACATCGACTCGACGCCACCAGCGATCATGACTTCGGCTTCGCCGACGCGGATGCGGTCAGCGGCCATCGACACGGCGGTGATGCCCGAGGCGCAGAAACGGTTGATCGTCACACCAGCGACGGTCTTGGGCAGACCGGCCAGCAGGTTGGCGATCTTGGCCACGTTCATGCCCTGTTCGCCTTCCGGCATGGCGCAACCGATGATGGCGTCTTCGATGGCGGCGGGGTCCAGACCTTGCGCCTGCTTCAGGGCGTTCTGGATGGTGGCCACCAGCAGGGTTTCGGGGCGGGTGTTCTTGAACACGCCGCGGCCCGACTTGCCGATCGGGGTGCGGGTGGCAGCGACGATGTAAACGTCACGAAGTTGCTTCGACATGTTGTGTGCTCCGATCGATCAGTTGCGGACAGGCTTGCCGGTCGACAGCATGCCCATGATGCGCTCTTGCGTCTTGGGGTTGTCCAGCAGCGAGCAGAAGTGCTTGCGTTCCAGGGCGTGCAGGTATTCCTCGCTCACCAGGGTGCCGTAGTCAACGTCACCGCCGGTCAGCACATCGGCGATGCACGAGCTGATGTGGTAGTCGTGCTGCGAGATGAAGCCGCCGTCACGCATGTTGATCAGCGAAGACTGCAGGGTGGCCTTGGCGCTGCGGCCGGCCACGGGGAACAGCTTCTTGGCCGGGGCGCGGTAGCCCGACTCGTACATGGCCTTGACCTGGGCGATGGCCACGTGCAGCAGCTCGTCCTTGTTGGGCACGATGACGTCGCCGTCAACCAGGTAGCCGAACTTCCTGGCTTCGATGGCCGAGGTTGCGACCTTGGCCATGGCGGCGGCCTGGAAGCCTTCCTTCATGAAGCCGATCAGGTCACCACCGGTCTGGCCGGACACGCCCTTCGAGGGCTCGAGCAGCTCGGCCGCACGGCGGGCCAGGTAGGCCAGGCCACCGCCGCCGGGGATCAGGCCCACGCCGACTTCGACCAGACCCACATAGCTTTCCATGGCGGCCACGCGACGCGACGCGTGCACGGCCAGCTCACAGCC
>JBEGRT010000407.1:0-9629 GCA_041180305.1 Pseudomonadota bacterium | reverse complement strand
TGATTTCCCGCTGGTCACCGAATCGCTGCTCGAGGTGCTGTACCCGCACTATCTGCGGCCTTTCCCCTCTTGTTCGGTGGCCCGTTTCGAACTGGGACCGCAGGCTGCACAGCTCACGCGGGCGGTGAAGGTGCCCCGCGGCACCTTGCTCAACAGCCGCCCCGTCAAAGGTGTGACCTGCAAGTTCAGGAGCACCCAGCCGCTGTCCTTGTGGCCGGTGCAACTGGTGCAGGCCAGCTACCGCAATGCCGTGTCGGCGCCCGTGGGGTCGCGTTTGCCCGCTCAAGCCACATCGGTGATCTCGCTGCAGTTGCAGCTGATGTCGGCGCAGGCCGATTGGTCGATGTTCAAGGGGCAAAGCCTTCGCGTGTACCTCGATGGCGAAGCCTCGCTGGTCAGTGCCTTGCGCGAGACGCTGACCCGCCAGGTGTGCGGTGTCATGGCCGAGTGGCGGCCGCATGCGCCCTGGAGCGGCCCCGTGCGGCAAACGGCCGCGGGTGGCATGCCGCAGGTGGCGCAACCCGAACTGGTGGGCTTTGACGAAGACGAAGCCTTGCTGCCGCTGGATGCGCGGGCCCACCCGGCGTATCGCCTGCTGACCGAATACTTCGCCTTCCCCGAAAAATTCAATTTCGTGGACCTGCCCATGCCCGACGGGCCGCCAGCTGAGCTGTCGTCTGCAGATGGGCGGCTCACCTTGCATTTGCTGGTGCAGGGGGTTCGGGCCGATTCCGACACATCGCGCCTGCTCGAAAGCCTGCAAGCCGACAACCTGCAGCTGGGCTGCACGCCCGTGATCAACCTGTACCGCACGCCGGCCGACCCGATCCGGGTCACGCATGCGGCGGTGTCTTACCCGGTGCTGGTCGATGGACGCCGGCCCTGGGCCCATGAGGTTCACAGCATCGACAAGGTGTTCCGCGTGCGTCAATCGCCAGAGGGCGAGCAGGTCGATACCTTTGAGCCTTTCTTTTCACTGCGCCATCAGCAGGTCATGGCCGCGACCGAGGGGCAGCAGGCCTCGCCCGGGCGTTACTGGTGGGTGCATCGCGATGAGGCTGTGGCTGAAAGCAGCCCTGGGCATGAAACCGAGCTGTCTCTGGTGGATGCCGATTTCCAGCCGGCACGCCCGCAGACCGACACACTCAGCTTGCAGGTGTGGGCCACGCACCGTGACCTGCCCACCTGGCTGACGGTGGGCGCCGTAGGGGGCGATCTGTTCCTGGAAGGCGGTTCGCTGGCCCGCGAGATCCGCCTGCTGCGCAAGCCCACGCCCACCCACCGTTTCGAGCGTGGGCAAGGTTTGTTGTGGCGCCTGGTGTCGCACCTGTCGCTGAACCATCTGTCGATCAGCCAGGGCGGGCTGGAGGCCCTGCAGGAGATGCTGCGTCTGTACGACTTGCCGCGCTCCAGTGCCAACGCGCGCCTGATCGAAGGCCTGGTGGGCGTGAGCCACCGCGCGGCCACGGCCTGGTTGCCGGGCAAGCCCTTCGCCACCTTTGTGCGGGGCACCGAGATCTGCCTGCAGGTGGACGAAGCCGCGTTCGTGGGGGCGGGCCTGGGGGCGCTGGTTTCGGTGCTGGACCGTTTCTTCGGCTTGTATGCCCACCTCAACAGCTTCACCCAGTTGACTGTACTGTCTGACCGCACAGGCGAGGTGTTGATCCAGTGCCCACCGCGCAGCGGGGCTCGGGCTTTGCTGTGAGCCGGCCATGAATGCCAGATCGAACGGCGAATCGAACGGCGAATCGAACGCCGCCATGAGCGCCATGCTGCACACCGCGCCTTTGGCCCGGCTTCAGCAGCAACCGCAGCAGTTCAGTTTCTTCCAGGCTGTGCGCCTGTTGCAACTGGCACAGGGGCCTGATGCAGAACTGGGCCAGACCATCCGCTTTCGCAACTCGCTCGCGCTGTCGTTCCCGGCCAGTGAGATCGAAGCCTTGCGGGTGCTGGCTGAGAGGGGCGCCGAGGCTGAATCCTCACCGTCACCGTCACCGTCACCGTCACCGGCCGCCGTCGAGATCACCCCGGCCTTCATGGGTTTGCTGGGCGGGCAGGGTGCCTTGCCCACGGTGTACACCGAGTCGGTCTTGCACCGCGAGGCCGAGGCCCGTGAGGATGGTGGGCGGGCCTTTCTCGACCTGTTTGCCAACCGCATGGTCAGCCTGTTCCACAAGGCCTGGGAAAAACACCGCCTGGCCCTTCGGCATGAGCGTGACGGCCGGCAGCAGTTCCTGCCGATGGCGCTGGCGCTGGCGGGGGTGGGACAGGCGGCCCTGAGGGGCCGTCACGACGGCCACCGGCATGGCCTGCAGGATGAGGCCCTAGCCTATTTCGCCGGCGCCTTGCAGCAGCGCACCTTGTCGGCCGATCAATTGCAGCGTTTGCTGCAAGACTACCTGCAGGTGCCGGTGGCGCTGGAGCCTTTTGTCGGGCAGTGGGCCGAGGTGCCTGAAGCCGGACGGTCCATGCTGGGCCTGCAGGGCGGTGTGCTGGGGCAATCGGCCCTGCTGGGGGGGCGTGTGTGGCAGCGCGATCTGCGTGCACGTCTGACCCTGGGGACACTGAATCAGGCGCAGCATGCGCGTTTCCGCCCGGGGGCGGAGGGCGCGCGGGCGCTGGCGTCGTGGCTGTCCATGTGCCACGGTGTGAGTGTGGCCTTCGAGGTGCATCTGGTGCTGCAGCGTCAGGCTGTGACCGGGTGTGTGCTGGACAGCGGCCGCGCGCCCTTGTCGGGGCGCCTGGGGTGGGACACCTTCCTGCTCACACAGCCCAGCACCACCGACCGCCATGATGTGGTCTATGACATCGGGCACACCGACCTGGAAGCTGTGGCCTGACCCGGTTCAATGGCCCAGGATCAGTTCGGCTTCCTGCTGCCAGTAAAGCACGGCGTCGTACCAGCCTTCCCACACGCAGCCATTGCAACCCCGGCCGCAGCAGGTGGTCGGCTCCGGGGGCGGTTCGCGCAGGGTCTGGCCCTGTTGGGCGGCCTGGGCTTGAAGGCGCTCGAACATGGCGCGGGCCGAAGGCAGGTCATTGATCGGAAGGCTCATGCCCGCACAGCAAGGGTGTTGCAAAGCGCTTATTGTGCCGCGGGTCTACATGCCCCTGGGGTAGAGTGCTTGCATGTTCGGACGCACCGCAGCCCCTGTCACCTGGAAGGCACTCATCATCACCGCCCTGGTGCTGGTGCTGCTCATGAGTGCGGTGGCGGCTGCGGCGGGATGGTGGGCCTGGCGCCACATGGCCGCACGCGTGACGCTGCAGAACCAGCCGGCGCTGGTGCGGCTGCCCGACAGCCTGGCCGTGGAGGCCGAGGTCAGCCGGGCCGTCAAGGTCAAGGTGGATCAGGTGCTGCCGGTGTCGGTGCCCATCGATGAACATGTCAGCATTCCCTTTCCTGAGCCCGTGCCGGTGAAGGTGCATGTGGAAGCTCAGGTGCCAGTGTCCATCGATGTGCCCTTCGAGCATGTGTTCGCCATCGACCAGACCATTGACCTGGACACCACCGTGCGCACCAAGGTGCTCGGGTTTTCAGTGAACGTGCCGATCAAGGGGCAGGTGCCCTTGAAGGCCCAGGTGCCCGTGAAGCTGGTGGTGCCGGTGAGGCACACACTGCCGGTGTCGCTGGATGTGCCTGCGCAGGTTCGCCTGCCCGAGCCCATCCGGGCACATGTTCAGACCACAGTGAAAGCCCAGATTCCCATCCGCGAATCGCTGACCTTGCCGGTGACCGAGCCGGTGCAGGCCACGCTGCGCTTCCCGAATCAGGAGGTCAAGGTCTCGCTGGTCCACACCGACGTGCTGCTGCCTTTTGACACCATCACGGTGGCGCCCACCAGTGGCTGGGCCTCGCTGGTGCCAGAGGCCATGCGTCCGTGGGGACAGCGCGCGGTGCGCGCTCTGCCGCCGGGTGTTGCCGCCTCGGCGGCCTCGGCCCTCGATCGCCTGGATCTCATCGAGGTGCGGCCTTGAGTGCACCCCGGGGCTGGAACCGCGTGGTGGGCTGGCCCACCCTCGTGGTGGTGTCTCTGACTGTCTTGCTGTTGTGGTTGGGGCTGATGGTCAGCCTGCTGTGGTGGTGGCGGGACCACTGGCAGGGCATGGCCCTGATCGACAACTTGAGCGTGACCCTGGATGTGCCCGCGGGGCTGCAGGCCCGAGCGGAAGTGCATTCGACCCTTCACACGCGCCTGGACATCCGGCCCCGCGTGGCTGTGCCGATCGACCAGACCTTGCAGGTGGTTGTGGCTGGGCCCATTCGTGCGCACACGCGCTTGCAGGCGGTGGTGCCGGTGCGCACCACCGTGGCGTTTGACACCGTGATCCCCGTGCGGACTCAGGTGCTGGCCCGTGTGCCGGTGGTCTCGTGGTTACCCGCCATGTCCGTGAACCTGCCCGTGGCCTTCGATGTGCCCGTGAAGGTGAATGTGCCGGTGGACACCCAGGTGCCGCTGGATCTGGATCTGGCCGTGGATACCGAGGTGCCCCAGACCCTGACCGTGCCACTGAAGACCGTGGTGCATGCCACGGTGCCGGTCCAGGCCGATCTGCGGGCACAGATGACCCGCGAGGCGAACTTCCGTCTGGCGCAGGGCCTGCAAGGCCTGCCGATGGTGGTCACGCGCAGCCTGATGCACCTGCCGTTCAAGGACGTGAGCTGGCTGCTGCGTGATGGGCAGCCCCTGCCGATTACCTGCCTGGGATGGCGTAATGGCTTTGTGACATCAGATCGATGCCGCAACTCAGGGTCTGCACCCACGCCATGAACTCGCCGACGGCAGCTCCGGCCATGGGGGCGCCGTGCTGCGGCACGATCATGTCGATGGGCAATGGGGCCACCATCTGCGCCCACCAGCGCAGCACCTTGCCGGAGACCATGTAGCGCTTGTGAAAGCCTTCCATGGCCGGGATGTGGTCTGCCAGGGAGGTGACCACCTGCCCGCCCGGCAGGTCGGTGCGGAACGAGGCCCCCAGATCGCCCGAAAACAGGATGCGGCTGACCGGATCGTAGAACTGGAAGTTGCCTTCGGCATGCAGGAAGTGGGCGGGCAGGGCGACGAGCTCGCTGCGCCCGATGGGGATGCGCATGCCCTCGTCGGGGATGCCCCGCACGCGATGGGCCGTTTTGCCGGGCTTGCAGAAATGCGGGCAGAAGCGCTCCCACACGCGCGAGATGTACAGCGGGGCGCTGGTGGCCGTCATCCAGCGGTCGAGCGAGGCGATGATGTCCGGGTCGGCATGGGAGGCGATGATGGCCGCAAGGCGCTGCGGCGCGAAGTGCCTGGACACGCCCAGCAGCAGCTCGTTGTAGGCCATGTTGCCACCCGGGTCGATGATGGCCCCGGTGTCGTCGTTGACGATGAGGAACTGGTTGGAGGGCACGGCCTCACCCGCCTCGGCGCTCAGGTCGGTGAACATCAGGCAGCGGTGCCTGTCGTCGCGGTAGAGCTCGTGGGCCATGGACTTCGCCTTTTTTTCGAAAAGGCGAGAGTGTCGGCAAGGCCCACCGCGGCACCTTGACCCCGGTCAAGGCCGGTTCAGTGGCCGCGCGTGGTGCCTTGCAAAGCGTGCAGGTGTTGGAAAAGTGCCGATTGGTCCTGCTCGCCCAGGCCGTGGTCAAAAGCCTGGCGGTACAGCCCGGTCAGGTGTTCGGTGATGGGTGCTGAAAAGCCCAGCTCGCCCGCAGTGTGCATGGCATTGCGCAGGTCCTTGAGCTGCACGGCCAGGGAGCCGCGCTTGGCGAAGTCGTGTTCGACCATGCGCAGGCCGTGCACTTCCAGGATGCGGCTTTCGGCAAAGCCCCCGCGCAGGGCTTCACGCACCTTGGCCGGGTGGGCTCCGCCTCGCTCGGCCAGCAGCAGGGCCTCGGCCACCGCGCCGATGGTGATGCCCACGATCATCTGGTTGGCCAGTTTGCACAGCTGGCCGCTGCCTGCGGGGCCCACATGCACCGGGCGCCCCAGCACCTCGAGCACCGGGCGGGCCTGCTCGAAGGCGGCTTCGTCACCGCCGGCCATGATGGCCAGGGTGCCCGCTTCGGCGCCCAGGGTGCCGCCCGACACGGGCGCATCCAGGGCCGCGCAGCCCAGGGTGTGCAGGCGTTCGGCATGGGCCTGGGCCTGGGCGGGCAGGATGGAACTCATGTCGACCACCAGGGTGCCGGGCTTCAGGCCGCTGGCTGCGCTGGGCAGGGCCTCGTCAAACAGCACCTGGGCCACGGCCTCGCCGTCGGTCAGCATGGTGATGACCAGGTCGGCATCTTGCACGGCAGCTCGGGGGGAGGGCGCCAGCTGGGCCCCTTCGGCCACCAGAGGCGCGGCTTTTTCAGGGCTGCGGTTCCAGACGGTGAGGGGGTGTCCGGCGGCCATCAGGCGGCGGGACATGGGCAGGCCCATGAGGCCGATGCCCAACACTGCGATCTTCAGCATGGGATGTAATCCGAAAAGTTACCCAGAATCATCATTTGTGCACGGAAAAAAGCCGGGTCATCCCTTGTTTGAAGGGCGGTCCCAACCGGCGATTTGCGCCAACATGCAGGGACGCGGCAAGACCTCGATTTCGCGGCTGCAGGACAACAAACGATCAACAACATGGCCGATTCTCTCGCGACCTGGATGCCTCCTCTGGCTTCGCTGGACGATGCGCTGCTTCGCTACCTGGACCAGACCGGCGTGGCCGTGCTGGTCAAGGACCTCACGAGCGGGCGTTTCGTGGCAGCTTCGCCCTGCGCGCAGCGCGTGCTGGTGGCCTCCCAAGACATTGTCGGGCTGACCGACGCCGAGTTGTTCGATGCTGTGCAGGCCGTGGCCTTGCGTGCGGCCGACCAGCAGGCGGTGGCCCTGGGCACCGCCTATGCTGGCGAACACCGGATCGAACGCAATGGCGAACGCCGCGAGTACGTGGTCTGGCGCCACCCGGTGCCGGCCCATGGCGAGCAGGGGCCGCGCATTCTGAGCTGCTGGCAGGACGTGACCGATGCCCGCAAGCGCGAAGCGCTGGTGCAGGCCACGCTGGCCCAGCTGGAAGAGCAGCAGAAAGCCAACGCCGAGCTGCGCCGGGAGATGCAGGACAACCAGGTGCGCGATTCGGTGTCGGGTCTGTACCACCGGGCCCACTTCGAAGAGCAGCTGCGCCGCGAGGCCGACCTCTCCAGCCGCGAGCAGCGCGAGTTCGCCATCGTGTCGGTGTCCATCGACGGCATGGACCAGATCCGCGAAACCTATGGGGCCGACAGCTGCGAGCGCGTGGTCGAAGCCCTGGGGCGCCTGCTCAAGGCCAACACCCGCGCCATGGACTCCCCGTGCCGCCTGGGCGGCGACCGTTTCACCGTGTTGCTGTCGGGGGTGGGCCTGGCCACGGCCCACTCGCGCATGGAGCACCTGCGCAAGGCCTGCTCGCAGCACATTGTGGCTTTCAACGGCCAGCAGATCCCGTTCACGGTGAGCATGGGCGTGGCCAGCTTCCCGCACACAGCCGGTTCGGTGGAAGAGCTGATGCGCAGTGCCGACCGGGCCATGGCGGCTTCCCGTTCCAAGGGCGGCAACCACCTGACCTTGGCCAGCATTCAGTTTGTGCCGGCCAGCTGAGGCCTGCACATTCTGGCGCCCCAAAGCCAAGCCCCAAAAAAAGAGCCGGCATTGCCGGCTCTTTTGCATGTGTTCAAGGCGTTCGTCGCGCACCAGTCGCCGCACTCCTGAACCCAGGGGATTCAGGTGGGCGAGGTCAGCAGCACTTTGGGTTCATCTGACGCGAGACGATCGCACCTGTGCCGCAATGTTCCAAGCCCTGGCTCAATGAGCATCGGTTCAAGGAAATATAAGCTTCCGCGAACGCGACGAACAACTGCATTGTAAGCGGCGGGCTGCCTGTGCAGGGGCTCAACACCGCCGTGCTCGCGGCTTTTGTTGACAGATCGGGGGCGGCTGGATCAGAGCAGGTGGCCGTCGTCGCTCAAGGCGGCATCCAGCCGGCCAATGAGCTGCTCGACCTGTTCGCTTTGTGCGGCGCTCAGGGCTTGTGCCCCCGCATCGCTGGCCTGGCTGGCGTTGCTGGCTGAGGACGGCTGTGCGGCCCGGGGCGTGCCAGCCAGTTCAAAGGCCAGGTTCAGGGCCGACAGCACGGCGATGCGCTCGCGGGCCCGCAACTTGCCTGCATCGCGGATGCCGCACATCTCGCGGTCCACGCGGGCCACGGCTTCCTTCAGGCGTTCTTCGCCCCCTTCCGGGCAGCCCAGCAGGTAGCTCTGGCCCATGATGGCCACTTCGATCTGTTTCATGCCGGGGCGGTTCATGCGGGCTCGCTCGGGGTGGTGGTTTCCGTGGCGGAGATGTCACCGCCAGCCGGCAGTTTGTCGATCAGGGCGTCGATGCGGTGGCGGGCTGCGGCCAGGCGTGCCTTGAGCGAATCGCGCTCGGCCGCCACGACCGCCAGTTGCTCTTGCAGCAAGGCATTGGTGCGCTGCAGCTCTTCATGACGGAGCAGCAGGCGTTCGACGCGGTCGAGGAGGGGATCGATCCGGGACATGGCAGGCAAGGCAGGGCCGAGGTAATTGGCCATTGTAGGGGGCGCCCGCACTACAATGCGGAGCGTTGGTGCTCGTGCCGGGTTTCTTCCCGGTGCAGTTAAACGGGAAGCAAGAGGGTCTGTCGCATCACCGATGCCAGCCCGACTTGCGCTGCCCCCGCAACGGTCGGCGGTCAGCCATGCCCTGCATGGCTCGCTCGTGTGCTCTGCCACTGGTGGTTGTCTCCACTGGGAAGGCCTCACGGGTTGCACCGCCCAGCCCGGATACCGGCCAGCAAGGGGAGCGCGTTCGCGTGCTCCATACCGTCCAGTGCCTGCGGGGATGCAGGCCAGGGCCTGTTGCTTCTTTCTTGTCATGTCGAATCTGAACTCGGTGCTGCGCGCACCCGGGGTGCGTGCCGCTGTGTCGGTGGCGCTGTGTGTTCTGTCCTTGCCCTGCGCCCATGCGGCCGATCCCTCTGATGCAGCCCTGCCCGACCAGGTGATCACTGCAGCGCGCATGCCTCAGCCTCTGTCGGATGTGCTGGCCAGCATGACGGTCATCGAGCGCCATGACATCGAGCGCGCCGCCGGCACCAGCGTGGCCGATGTCCTGCGCCAGGTGCCGGGCTTCGAGATGGTGCGCAATGGCGGGCCGGCCTCCACCACCACCTTGTTCCTGCGCGGGTCTGAAAAGCGCCATGTGCTGGTGCTGATCGATGGCGTGCCGTTCGAATCGCAAACCACCAGCGGCGGCGCTGGTTGGGAAGCGTTGCCGCTGGCCCTGGTCGACCGCATCGAGGTGCTGCGGGGGCCTGCCAGCGCGGTGTATGGCTCGTCGGCGGTGGCCGGTGTGGTGCAGATCTTCACGAAGCAGGGCGCGGCGGGCAAGCCGCAAGCCAGCTTCGGGCTCGCGCTGGGGACGCAGGACTTGGCGCAGGCCGATGTGGCCCTGAGTGGCCGCTGGGGGGCTGTGGATGCGGCTTTTGGCGCGTCGGGTGGCACGCTGTTCGGCCCCTCGTCACGGGTCAATGCGGCGGCAGGCAGCCGCGCGGCCGATCGAGATGGCCAGCGCGATGCGGCGGCCCATCTGAATCTGGGCTGGCGCGTCATGCCGGGCC
>JBEGRT010000406.1:0-5098 GCA_041180305.1 Pseudomonadota bacterium | reverse complement strand
AGGAAGACGTTTCCCTGATCCGCGCCAAGGTCGGCATGGTCTTCCAGAAGCCCACGCCGTTCCCGATGTCGATCTACGAGAACATCGCGTTCGGTGTGCGCCTGTTCGAATCGCTCAGCCGCTCGGAAATGGACGAGCGCGTGGAGTGGGCCCTGAAGAAGGCCGCTCTGTGGAACGAAGTGAAGGACAAGCTGAACCAGAGCGGCTCGGGCCTGTCGGGCGGTCAGCAGCAGCGCCTGTGCATCGCACGCGGTATTGCCATCAAGCCCGAAGTGCTGCTGCTCGACGAGCCCTGCTCGGCCCTGGACCCGATCTCGACCGGCAAGATCGAAGAGCTGATCCATGAGCTCAAGGACGACTACACCGTGCTGATCGTGACCCACAACATGCAGCAGGCGGCCCGTTGCTCCGATTACACCGCCTACATGTACCTGGGCGAGCTGGTCGAATTCGGCCCCACGAACGACCTGTTCATGAAGCCGACCAAGAAAGAAACCGAAGACTACATCACCGGCCGTTTCGGCTGACAGGAGGGCACACAACATGGAAAAACACCTCTCGAGCCAGTTCGACGCCGAACTCAGCGGCATCTCGACCCGCGTGCTGGAAATGGGCGGCCTGGTGGAAAACCAGGTCAGCCAGGCCATCTATGCCCTGACCAACTTCAGCGGCGAAGTGGCCAGCCAGGTGCTGACCCAGGAAGAGCGCGTCAACGCCATGGAAATGGGCATCGACGCCGACCTGTCCATGATCATCGCCCGTCGCCAGCCCACGGCCCGTGACCTGCGCCTGCTGATCGCCATTTCCAAGACCATCGGCAACCTCGAGCGCGTGGGCGACGAGGCGGCCCGCGTGGCCCGCACCGTGCAGCGCCTGATCAACACGGGCGTCAGCAGCCGCCTGCGCCTGCCGGTGGGGGATGTGTCCTTCGAGGCCTCGCTGGCCACGGCTTCGCTGCGCAAGGCGCTGGATGCCTTCGCCCGCCTGGACGTGGCTTTGGCCCTGGAGGTGATCAAGGCTGACAACGAGATCGACGCCGAGTTCGACGGCCTGATGCGCAAGCTGATCACCTACATGATGGAAGACCCCCGCACCATCTCGGCATCGATCGACCTGGTGTTCGTGGCCAAGGCCATCGAGCGCGTGGGCGACCACGCCAAGAACCTGGCTGAGCAGGTGATCTACATCGTCAAGGGTGCCGACGTGCGCCACAACTCGCCCGAAGCCGTGGCGAGCATCATCAAGTAAACACCGACTGAGGAGCCCCTCATGAGCCGAGTGCTGGTGGTGGAAGACGAAGCTGCGATCGCCGAATTGATCGCGCTGAACCTGCGACATGCCGGGTTCGATGTGACGGTGGCGCACGATGGTGATTCGGCGCAGGCCGAGGTTGACAAGGTGTTGCCCGACCTGGTGCTCCTGGACTGGATGCTGCCAGGGGCGTCGGGCCTGACGCTGGCCAAGCGCTGGCGTGGCGCCCAGCGCACCAAGGACCTGCCCGTGATCATGCTGACCGCTCGCGCCGAAGAAACCGACAAGGTGGCCGGTCTGGATGCCGGCGCCGACGACTACCTGACCAAACCCTTCTCGACCCAGGAGCTGATGGCCCGCGTTCGAGCCGTGCTGCGCCGCAAGGCCCCGCAGGCGCTCGATTCGGCGGTCGAGATGAATGGCCTGCGTCTGGACCCAGGCACCCGCCGGGTGAGCTGCCTTGAGCAGGATGTGAAGATCGGCCCGACCGAATTCAAGCTGCTGCATTTCTTCATGACGCACCCCGAGCGTGTGCACAGCCGTTCGCAATTGCTGGACCGCGTCTGGGGTGACCACGTGTTCATCGAAGAGCGCACTGTGGATGTTCACGTCAAGCGCTTGCGTGAGGCCCTGGCACCCGTGCAGCGCTCGCAGATGATCGAAACCGTGCGCGGCGCCGGTTATCGCTTCACCCAGCAGGTGGTCAACGCCGCAGCCTGAACAGGCCGCACCTGCACGTCTGCATCTGCGTCTGCCTAGAGCGTCTGTCGCTGAGGGGTTCTTTTTTGGAAACGAGCAATTCGTGGCTGTTGACGCGCGTGTCTGCGCGCGTGGTCACCGGCGCGGCGGGCGGAGCCGTGGGCTGGTGGATCGGATCGAGGGTGGGGTATCCCACCACGATGAGTGCGGCCCTGGCGGCCGGCGCGGTGCTGGCCTTGTCTGTGGTTGACACCCTGAAAGGCTATGCGCTGCTGGACTGGCTGCGCGCGCCGGAGATCGAGCCGCGCCCTTTGCCCGGCCTGTGGGGCGAAGTGGCCCATCGGGTCTTCCGCGTGCTGCGCCTGAAAGACCGGGAGGTCGAGCACGAACGCCAGCGTCTGAATCAGTTCCTGTCGGGCATCGAGGCTTCACCCAACGGCGTGATGCTGCTGGATGCGACCGAGCACATCACCTGGATCAGTTCCGTGGCGGCCGACCATTTCGGGCTGGACCCCCAGCGTGACCTGGCCCAGCGGGTGACCAACCTGATCCGTGTGCCGGCCTTCGTGCAGTACCTGTCTGCGGGCGACTACCACGAGCCCGTGAACCTGCCCATGCCTCGCGGCGCGCAGGGGCGCTTGTCGGTGGTGGTGCGTCCTTACGGGGATGGTTTGAAGCTGGTGCTGTCGCAGGACATCACCGAGCGCGACCGTGCCGAGGCCATGCGTCGCGACTTCGTGGCCAATGTGTCCCATGAGATCCGTACCCCCTTGACCGTGCTGCATGGCTTCATCGAAACCATGGCCAACCTGCCCTTGACCGAGGTGGAGCGCAAGCGCGTGCTCGACCTGATGAACCAGCAGACCGAGCGCATGCAGGTGCTGGTGTCCGACCTGTTGACGCTGGCCACCATCGAGGGCAGCCCGCACCCGGCCGCCAACACCTGGATGCGTGTGTCTGACCTGTTCCTGCGTCTGGAGAACGACGCGCGTGGGCTGTCCAAGGGGCGCCACCCATTGCAGTTCTTGCTGGATGAAGAAGCAGGGAAGGTCGAGCTGGCCGGTGTGGAGAGCGAGTGGCTCAGCGCGATGGGCAATCTGGTCAGCAATGCCGTGCGCTACACCCCGGAGGGGGCGGGCATCGAGGTGCGTTGGAAATTGCTGCCCGAAGGCGGTGCCGAGTTTGCCGTGATCGACCATGGCATCGGGATCGACCCCGAGCACATTCCCCGCCTCACCGAGCGCTTCTATCGCGTCGATGGCAGCCGTTCACGGGAAACGGGTGGCACGGGCCTGGGCCTGTCGATCGTCAAGCACGTGATTCAGCGGCACGGCGGCGAGCTGCGTGTGACCAGCGAAAAGGGCAGGGGCTCGACCTTTGCCCTGTATGTGCCTGCAGCCCGGGTGCGTTGCCGCGCAGCCGAGCCTTTGAATCACTGAGGGGGCGAATCAGCGCACTGCGGCGTACACCGCCACGCTTTCAGAATTGCGTGTGCGCTGACGTTCGCGGGCCTGGAACACCCAGCCGGGCACTGTGGGTGTGGCCTGGTGTGCAGCCAGGGGCAACACCAGCAGCCCGCACTGCAGGTCGACATTGGCGTTGTGCAGGCTGACCAGCGGGCGCGGTGTGCCATCGACCTGTTTGCCAGCGAAGTATTCGAGGGCCGTCAGCATGCCGGCGCTGGCGCCTGGTGCCAGCACGCAGGTGTCTGCCGCCAGGTGGGGTTGCAGACGTTCGAGCACCAGGCGGTAGCTGCGGGCCTGGTCCAGCAAAGGCAGCCACAGGGTCATCAGCAGCAGCCAGCCCAGTGCCACGCCGCCTGCGGGCAACACCAGGCTTTTCCAAAGCGCGGTCTGATGGCGTGCGGTGCGCCAGCGGACCACAGCCAGCCAGGCCAGGCTGGCGGCGGCGGCGGCCAGCAGCGCCACCCAGGAAAACTCAGGCACCTGGCCAGGAACGAGGGCATCGAAACGAGCCGCAGTGCGCACAGGCCAGCCCGTGTGCATGGCCACGTAGCCCAGCCAGATCAGGCCCGCAGCGACCGTGAAGAAAAACACCGAGAACCAGTCAATGGCCGAGGTGAAGCCGCGCTTGAGCGTGGGCAGGGCGAACGCCGCCAGAACGGCCAGTGGCGGCAGGGCGTGCAGCAAGGCCTTGTCCTGACCGCCCATGGCCAGGCTGATGCCCACGCCCAGGGCGGCCGACAACATGGGCACGGCAATGTGCCGGCGCAGGCTTTGGCGGCGCCACGACCACAGTGTCCAGAGGGCCAGTGGCAGAGCTGGCCAGGTGAACCACAGCAGCAGGCGCACGGTGGGGCCCACGCCCTTGGGGGTGCCCACCTGCCAGTGCCAGCCCGACAGGCCTGCCACCGTCAATGTGGTGGCGGCCAGGGCGGCCAGCATGCCGCCCAGCAGCACCCAGCGCACATGGCGTTTCATGCTGGGTTCATGTGAGCGCCAGCCAACCGTGGTGCCGATCGCAGTCAGCCACAAGGCCACCACCGGGCTGCCGCTGGTGGCCAGGATGAGCAGGCTGGCCACTGTGGCGCCGCGGGCTTTGTTAGGGCGGGCCGAAGCAGCCGCCAGGCCATACAGGAACAGCGCGCTGCCCGTGAGTTGCAGCATCTCGGGTGTGGTTTCATGACCCAGTTGCAGCAAGCCCAGCGTGGCCACCAGGGCCAGCACGGCGCCATCGGCGAGTGCGCGGGCATAAGCTGGCGCAGGGGCTTCACCGCCGAAGGCCAGGGGAATGGGTTGTGCGGCTTCCGTGCGTGCCAGGTGGTAGGTGGTGTACCAGGTCAGCGCCAGCACAGAGGCCAGCAGTGCAGCAAATGGCAGGCGCGCGGCCAGCGCGGGGTCCACCCAGGGATGAAGCATGGAGATGAATGCACCGCCCAGCCAGTAAGGCAGGATGCCCCCGCCGGCCGGCGGGACGCCTCCGACATGAGGGGCCCACCAGGAGGCTTGCCCCAGGGCCAGAGACCACATCTGCCCGAAGGCGGCGATGTCGGCGTTCTTCCAGGGGTCGCGCCCGAACAGGCCCGGCAGCAGGTAGGCGGCGCAGAACAGCAGCAGGGCCAGCCGGGGCAGTCGCTCGGCGGCACGTTGGGAGACCAGCGCGGGAGTGGGGCGGGTGTCGGTCACGG
>JBEGRT010000405.1:0-7022 GCA_041180305.1 Pseudomonadota bacterium | reverse complement strand
CGCGCATGGCCTCGATGGCGCCGATGGTGTCGAAGCCCTCGTGGCGCGGCGGCGCAAAGCCGTAGACCATCTGCAGGCGGTCGAGGAAGTGGTGCGAGGGCTTTTCGTAGATGCCCATGGTGCGGTCGCCCTGCACATTGCTGTGGCCGCGCACCGGGCACAGGCCCGCGCCGGGTCGGCCCACCATGCCGCGCATCAGCAGCAGGTTGGCGATCAGCTGCACGGCGCCCACGCCGTGGCGGTGCTGCGTGATGCCCATGCCCCAGCAGGCGATCACGCCCTTGGCGCGGGCGATCACCTCGGCCGCATGCTGCAGCTGCGCCTGGCTCAGGCCCGATTCGCGCTCGATCAGGGCCCAGTCGGTCGCTTGCAGGTCAGCGCGCCAGGCCTCGAAGCCCTGGGTGTGGTCGGCGATGAAGGCCTGGTCCAGCACCGGCGACAGGCCCTCGGCCTGGGCCTGGGCATCGAGCGCCAGCAGGTGCTTCATCAGGCCCTTGAGGGCCGCGATGTCGCCCCCCACCTGCAGCTGAAAGTAATCAGAGCTGATGGTGGTGGCGCCCCCGCTGAGCATCTCCACCGGGCTTTGCGGGTCGGCAAAGCGCTCCAGCCCGCGTTCTTTCAGGGGGTTGAAGCTCAGGATGCGGGCGCCCCGCTTGGCGGCCGCGCGCAACTCGCCCAGCATGCGCGGGTGGTTGGTGCCCGGGTTCTGCCCGAAGATCAGGATGCAGTCGGCGTGTTCGAAATCTTCCAGGGTGACCGTGCCCTTGCCCACGCCCACGCTGGCCTTGAGGCCCATGCCGCTGGGCTCGTGGCACATGTTCGAGCAATCGGGGAAGTTGTTGGTGCCGAACTCGCGCACGAACAGCTGGTACAAAAAAGCGGCCTCGTTGCTGGTGCGGCCCGAGGTGTAGAACACCGCCTCGTCGGGCGAGGCCAGGGCCTGCAGGTGGCGGGCGATGGTGGCAAAGGCTTCGTCCCACCCGATGCGCTCGTAGCGGTCGGTGGTCGGGCGGTAGGCCATGGGCTCGGTCAGGCGTCCCATGGCTTCGAGGTCGAGGTCGGGCCAGCTGCGCAGGGCGCTCACGGTGTGCTGGCCGATGACCTCGGGGGTGGCACGGTCGGCCGTGGCTTCGGCGGCCACCGCCTTCACGCCGTTTTCGCAAAACTCGAAGCTGCTGGTGTGCTGGCGGTCGGGCCAGGCGCAGCCGGGGCAGTCGAAGCCATCGGGCTGGTTGGCCGACAGCAGCGTGCGCGCGCCCTTGGCCGCGATGCGGTGCTGCAGCAGCTGGCGCGCCACGCTGCGCAGGGCCCCCCACCCACCGGCGGGGCCCTTGTAGAACTCGATCTTGGCTTGGCTCATGGTGGCACTGTAGGCAGTGGTGGCGGCCGCGGCAATAAGCGCCTCGCAGCGCATGGGATATGCTGCGCACAGCATATGAAAGCCCTGAACGTCCGCATCGACCCGCACTGGCAGGTGCAAGGCCCCGGGGGCCTGCCCGTGCCGCCCCGCGCTCTGCAGTGGCTGGCAGCCATCCAGGTGCACGGCAGCCTGGCCGCAGCGTGCAAGGCCGAAGGGGCCTCGTACCGCCACGGCTGGAAACTGCTGCGCGAAGCCGAAGCGGCCCTGGGTGCGCCCCTGCTGACCATGGTGCGGGGCAAGGGCTCGGTGCTGACCGAACTGGGCGAGGCCCTGGTGTGGTCGCAGCGGCGCTTCGAGGCCCGCCTGCGGCCCCAGCTCGACTCCCTGGCCTTCGAGCTGCAGACCGAGCTGCACCGCGTGCTGCTGCGCAGCGGGCGCGCCCTGCGGGTGTGTGCCAGCCACGGCTTTGCCATCGAGGTGCTGCAGGGCCTGCTGGCCGCGCAAGGCACCGAGGTCGACTGGCGCTACACCGACAGCCAGCAGGCCCTGGCCGCCCTGCACAGCGGCAGTGCCGACCTGGTCAGCCTGCACCTGCCCGTGGCCAGCTCGCCCGCCCAGCAGGCCTTGCAATCCGACCTGCTGCGGCAGCACCGCCCCTGGCTGGGCTCCGACTGGCTGTATGCGCACATGGTGTCTCGCCGCCAGGGCCTGATGCTGCCACCGGGCAACCCGCATCACATCGACCAGGTGGCCGACCTGCTGCGCCCCGGGCTGCGCCTGGCGGGCCGCGCACCGGGCTCGGGCACGCGCCTGTTGCTGGAAGGGCTGCTGCGCGCCCAGGGGCTCGACCCCCGCCAGCTCAACGACGCCGGCGCGGGCGAACACACCCATGCGGCAGTGGCCGCCTTCGTGGCCAGCGGCATGGCCGATGTCGGCTTTGGGGTGGAGGCCTCGGCCCGGCGCTTCGGGCTGGAGTTCATCCCGGTGCAGACCGAGCTGTATGGGCTGCTGCTGCCACCGGCCCTGCTGGACACAGCCCCCGTGCAGCAGGTGCTGCAGCTGCTGGCCAGCCCCGCCTGCCACGCAGCCCTGGCGCAGCTGCCGGGCTACCGGGCCGCGCAGTGCGGGCAGGTCATGCGCGCGGCCGAGGTGTTCGAGGCCTGGCCGTGAGGGCCGGTTCAAAGCCCCGTTCAGAGGGGGGCGAGGTTCGGCAGGCCCAGGGATAATCCTTGAACCATCATTCAATTCAGGTGACCTGTCATGCACATCACGCTTCGCCGGCCATGCGCCGCCGCGGCTCTGGCCTTGTTCGGCCTGGCCGCCAGCACGTCGGTGGCCCACGCACAGAGCGGCAGCTTCGCCGCAGTGGCCATGCCCAACGACCCGCGCAGCCTGCAGGTCGAGCAGTGGTATGTCGCCGTCCAGACCGTCTCCAGCACCACGACGTCGCCCACCGCCTACGACCACAGCGCCTTCATCACGGTGCCCGAAGTGCCCGGGCTGCCCTGGGCCCCGGCGGGCCTGATCAACACGTCGGCCGTCATCGACGAGTCGAACGGTCGGGCCACGGCACAAGCGCGCAACGCCTTCGACAGCCTGTCCGCGACCCTGGACAACGCACAAAGCGTGGGCCTTGAGGGCGCGTCGCTGGCGGTGTCGTTTGCAGACATCTCGTACACCTTCTACACGCGCACCCCGGGCCCGGTCACGTTCACTGCCACCCTGACGGGGCGGCTGGATTCCGCCAACCCGGGCGATGCCTTCGGCGTGGCATTCGTGACCAACGAACTGGCGCTGAGCAACGTCGGCCTGGAAGCCGTGGCCGATTCGGTGGGCATCGACCTCGACCTGGAAGAGTTGCCGCTGGTGCAGAACATCCGCGACGCGGCGCCCACCATCGACGTGCGCACCGGAGACGTCACCCTGCGCAAAGACTCCAGCCTGCCCGGTGGCGTGACGGTGTCAGACACCGGTTTCTCGCTGGTGTCGCAAGGCCGCCTGATCGATTGCGGCGGTGTGCTGAGCCTGCCCATCTGCGGCACCTACCAGCACGCCATCGGCATGGGCCTGCTGGTGGCCGCCACCAACGGCGCTTCAATCCAATACGGCCTGAGCCTGAGTGGCGTCCAGGCCCCAGTGCCCGAACCCGGCACGGTGGCCCTGACCCTCAGCGGTCTGGCAGGCCTGGCCGTCTGGCGCCGCCGCCCCATGCGCGCCACAGCCAAGGCCTGAAAGTTGCATGCGCCGGGTTCAGCCACCTGCTGAGCCCCACATGCACAAACACAGCCCCCGAGGGCTGGGCCTGAAGCCCCTGCGGCTTACCCAGCACCATGCCCCCCACGCGCTGCACAACGCGCTGCAACACCGGCTGGCCCGCCTGGCCTGGTGCCTGCTGGGGGCCGCCACCGGCATCGGCCTGGCCCTGTGGCTGGTGGGCCCACGGGTGCACCCTTTCCTGATGGCCTCGCTGGGCGGCTCGGCGGTGTTCCTGTTCGGCCTGACCCGCGCGCCCGCGGCCCAACCCCGCGCGCTGTTTGGCGGGCACCTGGGCGGGGCGGCCGCAGGCATTGCGTGCGGGCTGTGGCTGGGCGACACCCTGCTGGCCTACAGCGTGGCCGTGGGCCTGGCCCTGGCCTGGATGCTGCTGACCCGCACCGTGCACCCACCCGCTGGCGCCACACCCCTGGTGATGGTGCATGCCCAGGTGGGCTGGGGCGCCTTGTGGTCGCCCGTGCTGCTGGGCGTGCTGGCCCTGGTGGCCGTGGTCATGGTGTGGAGCCGGCTGTACCCGCGGCTGGTGCACTACCCGGTGCAGGCCATGGCCCCGTCGCCCTCCACCCTGAACTGGGGAGGATGGGACTGAGCGCCCCCCGCGGGCTGCGGCCGAAGAACCATGGGTGACACCGGACCGACACAGATCTGACAAGGCACTTTCACAGAGCCCCGACAGCATGGGACACCGCCGTTTCACGGCTCCATCGCCCCTGCCATGTCGACACCCCGCCAACGCACACAACGCTTCGCCCACCTCACGCTGACCCTGGCCCTTCCTTGTGCGCTGGTCTGGGGATGGCAGCATGCCCAGGCGCAAAGCAGCGTCACCCCGATCTGGCAGGTGCAAGGCAGCGGTGCCACCAGCGCCCTGGTGGGCCAGACCGTCACCACCGAAGGCGTGGTCACCCGGCTCAACAACAACGGCTTTTACCTGCAGGCCCTGACGGGCGATGGTGACGACAGCACCTCGGACGGTCTGTTCGTGTTCACCAGCACCGCCCCCACCGTGAGCGTGGGCCAGCTGCTGCGCCTGACGGGCCGCGTCACCGAATTCAACACGGGCGCCGCCACGAATGCACTGACCCTGGCGAACACGGTCACGCAATTGACCTCTCCCACCGGCATCACCGTGCTGGGCAGCGGCTACGCCATCACCCCCACGCCCATCAGTCTGCCGCTGGCCGGTGGCCTGGAGCGCGTGGAAGGCATGCTGGTCACGCTGGCTGGCCCGCTCACCATCAACCAGAACTACTTCCAGGCCCGCTACGGACAGCTCACCATTTCAGCCGGTGGCCGCCTGGAGGTGCCCACCAACCGCCACCGCCCCGGCACCCCGGAGGCCATCGCGCTGGCACAGCAGAACGCGGCCCGCCGCATCGTGCTCGACGACGGCAGCACGGCCCAGAACGTGAACCCCACGCCTTACACCGGCCCGCAAGGCATCGCACGTGCGGGCGATCTGCTGGGCCCCATCACCGGGGTGATCGACTACGGCCTGGCCACCGCCTCGAACACCGGTCTGGCCGACCACCGCATCATCCCGACCACCGCCGTGAGCTTCCAGCAAGGCAACCCGCGCCCCACGCTGGCCCCGGCCGTGGGCGGCAATGTGAAGGTGGGCAGCGTGAACGTGCTGAACTACTTCACCACCTTCACCAACGGCCAGACCGCCGATGGCAAGACCGGCCAGGGCTGCACCCTGGGCACCACCACCACCGCATCGAACTGCCGCGGCGCCAACAGCCTGGCCGAGTTCCAGCGCCAGCAGGCCAAGATCGTGGCGGCCCTGAGCACGCTGGATGCCGATGCCGTGGGCCTGATGGAGATCCAGAACAACGGCAACACCGCCGTGCAGACCCTGGTGAACGCGCTCAATGCACAGGTGGGTGCGGGCACGTACGCCAGCATCGCGCTGCCTGCACAGGGCACTGGCACCGATGCCATCCGCGTGGCCATGATCTACAAGCCCGCCCGCCTGAGCCCCAAGGGTGCGCCGCTGAGCGACACGAACGCCATCAACAACCGCCCCACGCTGGGCCAGGCCTTCACCACGCCCAATGGCATGACCTTCACCCTGGTGGTGAACCACCTGAAGTCGAAGAGCTGCTCGGGCGCTGCGGGCGCCGATGCCGACCAGGGCGATGGCCAGGGCTGCTGGAACGACACCCGCGTGCAGCAGGCCCAGCAACTGCGCAACTTCGTGGCCCAGCTGCAGCAACAAAGTGGCAGCGCCGATGTGCTGCTGGTGGGTGATTTCAACGCCTATGCCCAGGAAGACCCGATCGACCACCTGACCCGCAACGGCCTGGTGGACCTGGTGGGCCGCTTCAACAGCTTCGGCTATTCCTACGTGTTCGACGGGGCCGCAGGCCGCCTGGACCAGGCCCTGGCCACGGCATCGCTGGCCGGCAAGGTCAGCGGTGCGCGTGAATGGCCCATCAATGCCGACGAAGCCCTGGCGCACGACTACAACCTGGAGTTCAAGCAACCCGCCTGCAGCACCTGCGCCCCCGACCCCTACCAGCCGCACATGTACAAGTCGTCTGACCACGACCCGGTGCTGGTGGGCCTGAACCTGTACCCCAGCGTGCTGACTGCCTCGGGCACCAGCTTCTCGGGCACGGCCCTCGACGACCTGATCACCGTGGGCGCCGGCCGCCGCACCCTGCAAGGTGGCGCCGGGGCCGACCAGTTCGTCTTCACCAGCGCCTATGGCGGTGGGGCCACGCTGACCGACTTCCAGCCCGGCACCGACCTGCTGAATTTCACGGCCGTGCTGCGCGCCATGGGCGTGAGCAGCGACACCCCGCTGAGCACCGGCCACCTGCTGTGCAGCCCCTCGGGCACGCAAGACGCCCTGGTGCAGGCCGACCCCGATGCGCAGGGCCCTGCCAGCCCACGCGCCCTGCTGCTGCTGAAGAACGTGTCGTGCTCGGCCCTGAACAGCCGCAGCTTCGTCCGCTGACCTGAGGTTTCCCCATGCACACCCTGTTCCGCCCCACCCTGGCCGTGGCCTTCTCGCTGGCCACCGGCCTGGCCAGCCTGCACGCACAGGCCGCCAGCTACACCTTCACCGGCGTGACCGATTCGGGCCCGCTGGCCGGTGTCACGTTCTCCGGCCAGTTCAGCCATGCCGACAGCCCCGATGGCAGCGCACTGGATGGCGACCAGCCCCTGACGGCCTTCAGCCTGAGCTTCAACGGCCAGACCTATGCGCTGGCTGCGGACAGCGTGGCCGCTTATGCACAAGGCCAGTTCCTGGGCCTGGTGCACAGCGACACCGCCAGCACCGACACCGGCACGCGCCCGCACATCGGCCTGGTGCCCGGCTTCACCGACTTCAGCCAGGCGCACTTCTTCTACACGGGCGCCCAGGGCGACACAGGCT
>JBEGRT010000404.1:0-5767 GCA_041180305.1 Pseudomonadota bacterium | reverse complement strand
TTCACGCTGGCGCAATCGCAGGCCACCCGAGCCGCCGCGCTTGCCCTGCCCGTGGGCCCCGAGCGCGCGCAGCAACTGGCCACGCTGGCCCAGCAGGCCGAAGCCTCGCACACCGAACAGGCCCAGATCGAAGCCCACGACAGCCTGCCCTTCGAACAGTACCGCCAAGCCTACCTGGATGTGCGCCGGCTGGGCCTGCCCGGCAAGGCCACCTGCGACTGACCCAAAGGCCCCGCTGACCACTCGCACCACTTGCCCGCCTCATGACCACCACGCCCACGCCTGCACGCCAACCCACCTGGTTCCTGTCGCACGGCGGCGGGCCCTGGGCCTACATGGACGGCCCCTTCCGCCAGCATTTCGATGTGCTCGAAGCGTCGCTGCAGGCCCTGCCCGGGCAGCTGCCCGCGCCCCCCAAGGCCGTGCTGATGGTCTCGGGCCACTGGGAAACACAGGGCGGCTTCGAGGTGATGTCCAGCGCCCAACCCGGCATGGTCTACGACTACGGCGGCTTCCCGGCCCACACCTACAGCGTGCAGTACCCCGCCCCGGGCGCACCGGCCCTGGCCGCGCGCGTGCAGGCCCTGGTGCAAGGCGCGGGCCTGCCGTGCGCCCTGAACGCAACCCAAGGTTTCGACCACGGCGCCTTCGTGCCCATGGCCGTGATGTACCCGCAGGCCCAGGTGCCCATGGCGCAGCTCAGCCTGCAATGGGGCGAGGACCCGGCCCTGCACCTGGCCCTGGGCCGCGCGCTGGCCCCCCTGCGCGACGAAGGCGTGCTCCTCATCGGCAGCGGCCTGAGCTTTCACAACCTGCGCATGTTCGGCCCCGAAGGCGCCCGCCCCTCCCAGCAGTTCGATGCCTGGCTGCAAGCCACCATGGCCCTGAGCGGCCCCGCGCGCAGCCAGGCCCTGCTGCAATGGGCCCAGGCGCCCGCAGCCCGTCAGGCCCACCCTCGGGCCGACCACCTCATCCCGCTGATGGTCGCCGTGGGTGCCGCCGAGGCCGACACCGCCACCTGCCCCTACCACCAAGCCGACTTCTTCGGCGGCCTGACGGTGTCGAGCTTCCGCCTGGGGTGACGGCCACCTGAGGCAGGGCTACACTGAAGCCATGGTCTCCCCAACGCGTCGGCATTCGCTGTGGTCCTGGGCACTGATGTGGTGTCTCTGGCTGGCCGTGCCCCTGCAGGGTTACGCAGCGCTGAGCAAGGCCCTGTGCCACTGCCCTCCGCAGGCCAGCCATGCCGCGCCCGAGGCCCATGGCGGCCACCCGCACACCGGGCACGACGCCGCATCCCACGGGGCCCACCACACCGCATCCCCGCACGACAGCGCCCTCACCCCGGGCGACTGCAGCCAGTGCCACGACTGCTGTCCAGGCCTGGCACCCATGCCCGCACTCAGCCTGGCCCCTGGGCAGAGCCTGCCGCGGCATGCCACGCCCCTTGCACCGCCACAGGCCGGTGCGCACTTCCTGACCAGCGGGCTGGAACGCCCCCCCAGAACGGCCGCCTGAACCGGCTCCCCTTCCCCGTTCTCGTCTTCAGGATCTCCCCATGACACCTCCTGTCCTGGTGCGCCGCACCGCGTCAGGCGCCCTGGCCCTCACCGTGGTGTGGCTGGCCGGTTGCGCCAGCCTGCCCCCGGATGGCGGCCTCGCCCCCGTGGCCGCCCTCACAGCGCCCCACCTGGGCACGCCCCTGACCGCACCCACCTCGGCGCCCACCTCCGCACCCCACACAGCCAGCACCCCACGCGCCGAGCGCGTGGCCGAACTGCTCGCCCAGCCCCTGACCGCTGACAGCGCCGTGCAGATCGCGCTGCTGCAGTCGCCCGTGTGGCAGCAGCGCTTTGCCCAGCTCGGCGTGGCCGAGGCCGACCGCGTGGCGGCCACCCGCCTGCCCAACCCCACCCTGGGGATCAGCCGCAGCCGCCAGGGCGACAGCGTCAGCCTGGAACACAGCGTGGGCCTGAACCTGGTCTCGCTGCTGAGCTGGCCCGTGCTGCGCGACCTCGAGCAGCAGCAACTGGCCCAGACCCGGCTGGACAGCGCCCAGGCCGTGCTGCGCCTGGCCCACGACGTGAAGCAGGCCTGGGTCGACGCCGTGGCAGCCCGCGCCACCCGCGAGCAGGCCGAGCGCCTGCTCGACGCCGCCGATGCCGCCCGCACCCTGGCCGACCGCATGCAGCAGGCCGGGCACTGGAGCGGCTGGCGCCGCGACCAGGAGGCCAGCTTTCGGGCCGAGGCTGAACAGGCCCTGCACGAGGCCCAGGCCCGCGACATCACCCAGCGCGACCGCCTGACGCGGCTGCTGGGCCTGCCCGCCCCCGACGCCTTCCAGCTGCCCGACCACCTGCCCACGCCCCAGGCCCCGCCGGCCTCACCCGAAGCGCTCGGAGCCACCGTGCAACAGGCCCTGGGGCAGCGCCTGGATGTGCGCATGGCCCAGACCCGGGCCGAACAGCAGGCGCGCGCCCTCGGCCTGAGCCGCGCCACCCGCCTGGTCAACGTGCTGGACATCGAAGGCTTTCAGGAATCCACCACCGACGAAGCCCGCAAGCGCGGCGTGGCCGTGCACCTCGAACTGCCCCTGTTCGACCTGGGCCAGTCGCGCATTGACCAGCAGGCCGCCCGCTACCAGGCCGCCCTGGCCGACACCCGGGCCGCGGCCCTGACGGCGCAATCGCAAGTGCGTGAAGCGTGGCAGCACTGGCGCCTGGTCGAAGCGCGTGCGCGCCAGCAGCGCGAAGAAGTGCTGCCCCGCCGCCAGCGCATGGCCGAGCACCTGCTGCAGCGCTACAACGGCATGCTCTCCAGCGTGTTCGACCTGCTGGCCGATGCCCGCCTGCAGCAACAGGCCGTGCAACAGGCCCTGGCCCTGGATGCGGCCGCCTGGGCCGCCCACATGCGCTTCGAGCTGGCCCTGGTGGCCGACCCCGGCAGCGCCCCAGCCGGCCCCTCGGCCCCATCTGCCGGCGCCCGCGGCACCACCGCCCCCCACGACTGACCCGCCACCTTTTCCGAAAGCCCTTCGCCATGAACCCCCGTCGCACCTTCCTGCGCAGCGCCGGCCTGGCCGGCCTCACCTCGGCCGTGGCGGCCAGCACCGTGGCCCGCCCCGCCCTCGCCCGCCTGCCCGACCCCGTGCTGCAAAGCTCGCCACTCACCCAGGCCCCACTGCACCCACCCACCGGGCGCCCCTACCAGCCCGTCGTCACCCTCAATGGCTGGACCCTGCCCTGGCGCATGAACCAGGGCGTCAAGGAATTCCATCTGGTGGCCGAGCCCGTGAACCGCGAACTCGCCCCCGGCATGACCGCACGCCTGTGGGGCTACAACGGCCAGTCGCCCGGCCCCACCATCGAGGTGGTCGAAGGCGACCGCGTGCGCATCTTCGTCACCAACCGCCTGCCCGAAGTCACCAGCGTGCACTGGCACGGCCAGCGCCTGCCCTGCGGCATGGACGGTGTCACCGGCCTGACCCAGCCGCCCATCGGCGTGGGCGACACCTGGGTGTACGAATTCGAAGCCCGCCGCCCTGGCACCTTCATGTACCACCCCCATGCCGACGAGATGACCCAGATGGCCATGGGCATGATGGGCCTGTGGATCACCCACCCCAAGGGCGCGCACCCTCACATCGCCCCGGTGCAGCGCGATTTCGCCTTCCTGCTGGGCGCCTTCGACATCGAGCCCGGCGCGGCCACGCCCAACGTGAACACCATGCTCGACTTCAACCTCTGGACCTGGAACAGCCGCGTCTTTCCCGGCATCGACCCGCTGGTGGTTCGGCACATGGACCAGGTCCGCATCCGGGTGGGCAACCTCACCATGACCAACCACCCCATCCACATGCACGGCCACGAATTCACCGTCACCGGCACCGATGGCGGTCCCGTGCCCCCCACCGCCCGCTGGCCTGAAGTCACCACCGACATCGCCGTGGGCCAGATGCGCCAGATCGAATTCCTGGCCAACGAAGAAGGCGACTGGGCCTTCCACTGCCACAAGAGCCACCACACCATGAACGCCATGGGCCACAGCGTGCCCAACATGATTGGCGTGCCCCAGGACGACCTCGTGCGCCGCATCAACCGGCTGGTGCCCGGCTACATGGCCATGGGCGAACACGGCATGCACGAAATGGCCGAGATGGACATGGAGCTGCCGCCCAACACCCTGCCGATGATGACCGGCCAGGGCCCCTTTGGCGCCATCGGCATGGGCGGCATGTTCTCCACCATCAAGGTGCGCAAAGACCTGGGTGCCAACGACTACCGCGACCCGGGCCCCTTCCGCCACCCGCCCGGCACGCTGGCCCGCCGCTGGGAGGGCCAAGCCCCGCCCGCGCCCTCAGCCCAAGGGCAAGCCACCCCGGCGGCAGAGGGTCCACCCCCCTCCTGGGAGGCGAGAAAACCCTCGGGTCACGGCCACTGACCCCCGCGAATGCGGTGGTCGCGGTGTTGACGATTACCGCTTTGTCCAAACTGGGCAGACAACGCCAAAGGCGCTTCTTAAGATAATTGAATTACGCCAATTTCCTGAGGTTCCCTCCCATGCGCAAGCTCACCGCCATCGCTGCATCCCTGGCCCTGGCCGCGCCGCTGGCCGCCCAGGCCAACATCCAGACCGACACCACGGGCAGCGGAACCTACTTCGATTTCTACGACGGCTCCTTGCTCAAGGTGCTCGACACCACCACCGATGCCTTCAAGGCCACGGTGGACGGCATCGGCCTGACGGTGACTGCCGTGTCGGCAGACGGCACACCCAAGGTGGCCGTCAACGGATTCGGGCTGGGGGTCAAGACTGGCCTGCTCGATGCCGGCGAACTCAACAGCAGTCTGCTGGGTTCGGGCGACGCGCTGCTGCTGAGCTTCAACCAGAAGGTGACGCTGAACTCGGTCGGCTTTTCGCTGTGGGAGAACGGTCTGATCCTGCCCCTGGACAAAGCCAGCATCACCACCAACGGCATCACTTACAACCTGCCCAACAGCCTGAACAACGGCGGCTTGCCCATCACCACGTTCAGCCTGGGCAGCACCGGCATGCCGACCGGCCAGTTCTTCCTGGTGCAGGCGCAGGGCGACCTGTCGGCCTTCCGTCTGGCGGGGCTGAAAGTCACCAGTGTGTCGGCCGTGCCTGAAGCCCCCACCCACGCCATGCTGCTGCTGGGCCTGGGCGGCCTGGCCGCCCTGAAACTGCGCCGCAACCGCCAGGGCTGACCGGCCAGGCAGGTCAGCCGGGCGCCTGCCCACGGGTCAGCAAGCGCTGCACCGTGGGGCCCAACCCCTCGGGCTGCGCCGCGGCCCACACGGCTTCAGCCGGCACCACCCAAGTGCTCGATGCGCCCGCCCCCTCGGCGGGCGTTTGCTTTTCCAGGCCATGCACCAGCGCCACCACCAGGGCCGCGATGCTGTCCGGCCGCACCGGCAGGTGGCGGGTGGGCACCATGAAACGCAGGTTGCCCAGCATCCAGTCGGCCAGGCGCTCGCCCCAGCCTCGCCAACCCGGCGTGCGCACCTGCCCGGTCGCACTCACGGGCGATGAGGCTGGGCGCAGCAGCACCAGGTGCTCGAAACCCAGGGCCACCAGCGCCTGCTCGTCCAGGCCCCACAGGCCATCGCGCAAGGCCGCCGGCAGGCGGTGCGGTGCATGGGGCATCACCAGCACCAGACAACGCACCCCGAGCGCCTTGAGGCGCCGGGCCGCCGGCAACACGTCCTCGGGCTGGGGCATGCACAGCGCCCCCTCCCGGGCCTTG
>JBEGRT010000403.1:0-7422 GCA_041180305.1 Pseudomonadota bacterium | reverse complement strand
CACCCGTGTGGCCCCGTCCCGCAGCCTCTATCCCTCGATCGACCCGATCGCCACGCTCGACAGCGCCGAGAAGGTGGCCCTGCTGGAAAAGGCCGAGGGCATGGCCCGCGCCAAGGATCCCCGCGTCGTGCAGGTCATGGCCGGCCTGGGCATGGAGTACGACGTCGTGCTGGTGGCCCGTGCCGACGGCACCCTGGCGGCTGACGTGCGCCCCCTGGTGCGCCTGTCCATCTCGGTCATTGCTGAAGAGGGCGGCCGCCGCGAGGTGGGTTCCTCTGGTGGTGGTGGCCGCTACGGTCTGGCCTACTTCACCGACGACCTCATCCAGCAATACGTCGACCAGGCCGTGCACGCCGCCACCGTCAACCTGGCGGCGCAGGCCGCGCCCGCCGGCGAAATGACCGTGGTGCTGGGCAATGGCTGGCCCGGCATCCTGCTGCACGAAGCGGTCGGCCACGGCCTTGAGGGTGATTTCAACCGCAAGGGCTCCAGCGTCTTCTCCGGGCGCATCGGTGAGCGCGTGGCTGCCAAGGGTGTCACCGTCCTCGACGACGGCACCCTGACCGACCGCCGTGGCTCGCTCAACGTCGACGACGAAGGCTGCGCCACCCAGCGCACCGTCCTGATCGAAGACGGCATCCTGCGCGGCTACATCCAGGACGCCACCAACGCCCGCCTGATGAAAATGGCGCCCACCGGCAACGGCCGTCGCGAAAGCTACGCCCACCTGCCCATGCCCCGCATGACCAACACCTACATGCTGGCGGGTGACAAGGATCCGGCGGAAATCGTCGCCTCCATCGACCGCGGCCTGTACGCCGTCAACTTCGGCGGGGGCCAGGTCGACATCACCAGCGGCAAGTTCGTCTTCTCGGCCTCCGAGGCCTACTGGGTGGAAAACGGCAAGATCCAGTACCCGGTCAAGGGTGCCACCCTGATCGGCAACGGCCCCGATGCCCTGACCCGCGTCAGCATGATCGGCAACGACATGCAGCTCGACAGCGGCGTGGGCACTTGCGGCAAGGATGGGCAAAGCGTGCCCGTCGGTGTGGGGCAGCCCACCCTGCGCATCGACGGCCTGACCGTCGGCGGCACCGCCTGATCCTCTCCCGGCCCCCTCAAGCCGGGGGTGTTCGGGCTCTGCCCGTCGAATGCTTGACGCCAAAGACAAATCTCTGGCACAATGCAAGGCTTCGCTGAGTAAAGGCTATTTTGTCGGCCTGTCCCTCAGTCAAGGCGGATTGAAGCTGGCGCACACCGGTTTCGATCATGTCGGGCTGCTGCGGAGGGTGTCACTGACAAAACAGGCTGTTTAGTCAGATCCGCCCGTTCCACGGGCCCAAGACTGTCCGGTCGTCGTCGTGTAACTGGTCTGCAAAAGGGTTTTGCAGGGGTTGCGCAACCGACGGGTTCAAGTTGGGGTACAACATGATCCAAATGCAATCGCGACTCGATGTCGCAGACAACACTGGCGCCAAGAGCGTCATGTGCATCAAGGTGCTCGGTGGCTCCAAGCGCCGCTATGCAGGCATCGGTGACATCATCAAGGTGTCCATCAAGGAAGCCGCTCCGCGTGGCCGCGTCAAAAAAGGCGAGGTCTACAGCGCTGTGGTCGTCCGCACCGCCAAGGGCGTGCGTCGTCAAGACGGCTCTCTCATCAAGTTTGACGGCAACGCCGCCGTGCTGCTGAACACCAAGCTGGAGCCGATCGGCACCCGCATCTTCGGCCCCGTGACGCGTGAACTGCGTACCGAGCGCTTCATGAAGATCGTGTCGCTGGCGCCTGAAGTTCTGTAAGCACCAGCTGGCATAGCAAAGGACAGCCCATGAACAAACTGCGTAAAGGCGACCAGGTCATCGTGTTGACCGGTCGCGACAAAGGCAAGCGCGGCACCATCGCTGCTCGCGTCGATGCCGATCACCTGCTGGTCGAAGGCGTGAACGTTGCCAAGAAGCACGTTCGCCCCAACCCCCTGAAGGGCACGACCGGTGGCATCGTCGACAAGACCATGCCGATCCACCAATCCAACGTCGCCATCTTCAATGGCGCCACTGGCAAGGCCGATCGCGTGGGTATCAAGCTCCTGGAAGACGGCAAGAAAGTGCGCGTCTACAAGTCCAGCGGCGAAGAAATCAAGGCTTGATGAGGGACAACATGACTCAACAAACCGCTCGTCTGCAAGACTTCTACCGCACCAAGGTCGTTCCTGATCTGATGGCCAAGTTTGGCTACAAGTCGATCATGGAAGTGCCCCGTCTGACCAAGATCACCCTGAACATGGGTGTCTCGGAAGCCGTGAACGACAAGAAGGTCATGGAACACGCCGTTGGCGACCTGACCAAGATCTCGGGCCAGAAGCCTGTCGTGACCAAGTCGCGCAAGGCCATCGCCGGTTTCAAGATCCGCGAAAACATGCCCATCGGCTGCATGGTCACCCTGCGTGGTGCCCGCATGTACGAATTCCTGGACCGCTTCGTCACCGTGTCGCTGCCCCGCGTCCGTGACTTCCGTGGTATCTCGGGCCGTTCGTTCGACGGTCGCGGCAACTACAACGTCGGCGTCAAGGAACAGATCATCTTCCCGGAAATCGAGTACGACAAGATCGACGCGATCCGTGGTCTGAACATCAGCATCACGACGTCTGCCAAGACCGACGAAGAAGCCAAGGCTCTGCTGGCTGCCTTCAAATTCCCGTTCAAGAACTGAGGTGGAACGTGGCTAAAGTTTCCCTGAAGCAACGCGAAGAAAAGCGCGAAAAGCTGGTCGCCAAGTACGCCAAGAAGTTCGCTGAACTCAAGGCCATCATCGACGACTCTTCCAAGTCGGACGAAGAGCGCTACGCTGCCCGCCTGGAGCTGCAAAAGCTGCCTCGCAACGCCAACCCCACCCGTCTGCGCAACCGCTGCCACCTGACTGGTCGCCCCCGTGGCACCTTCCGTCAGTTCGGCCTGGGCCGCATGAAGATCCGCGAACTGGCTTTCGCCGGTGACATCCCCGGTGTCACCAAGGCCAGCTGGTAAGTCGGCCTGGAACGAACAGGAGTTATCCCATGAGCATGAGTGATCCCATCGCCGACATGCTGACGCGCATTCGCAACGCCCAAATGGTCTCGAAGGCCAGCGTTGCTCTGCCATCGTCCAAGCTGAAAGTCGCGATCGCCCAAGTCCTGAAGGACGAAGGCTACATTGACGGTTTTGCCGTCTCCGGCGAGGCTACCAAGCCCACCCTGGAAATTGCCCTCAAGTATTACGCCGGTCGCCCCGTGATCGAGCGCATTGAACGTGTGTCCAAGCCTGGTCTGCGCGTTTACAAGGGCTGCCAGGACATCCCCAAGGTCATGAACGGCCTGGGTGTTGCCATCGTCACCACGCCCAAGGGTGTGATGACCGACCGCAAGGCTCGCGCTGCTGGTATCGGCGGCGAAGTGCTCTGCTACGTCGCCTGATAGGAGCATCGACATGTCCCGCGTAGGAAAGATGCCGATCGCCGTCCCACAAGGTGTGGACGTGCAGGTCACTGCTGAACAAATCACCGTCAAGGGTGCCCTGGGCACCATGACCCGTCCTCAATCGCCCCTGGCTGCCGTGGCCAAGGATGGCAACGAGCTGAAGGTGGCCCCGGCCAACGACAGCGCCGAAGCCAACGCCATGTCCGGTACCGTGCGCGCCCTGGTGGCCAACATGGTCAACGGCGTGAGCAAGGGTTTCGAGAAGAAGCTGACCCTGGTCGGCGTGGGCTTCCGTGCCCAGGCCCAAGGTCAGAAGCTGAATCTGTCGATCGGCTTCTCGCACCCCGTGGTCAAGGACATGCCCGCAGGCATCAAGGTCGAGACCCCGTCTCAGACCGAGATCCTGATCAAGGGTGTTGACCGTCAAGTGGTGGGTCAGATCGCCGCCGAAGTGCGTGCCTTCCGTCCGCCCGAGCCTTACAAGGGCAAGGGCATCCGCTATTCCGACGAGCGCGTGGTCTTGAAAGAGACCAAGAAGAAGTAAGGAGCTGAACCATGTCCATCAACAAGAAGGAACAGCGCCTGCGCCGCTCGCGTCAAACGCGCGCTCGCATTGCTTTGCAAGGCGCCGTGCGTCTGACGGTTATCCGTACCAACCTGCACATCTACGCCCAAGTCACCACCGGCGACGGCTCGAAGGTCCTGGCAGCTGCCTCGACCGCCGAGAAGGAAGTCCGCGAACAGCTGGGCGCCGCTGGCAAGGGTGGCAACGTCAACGCTGCCACGCTGATCGGCAAGCGCATCGCCGAGAAGGCCAAGGCCGCTGGCGTCGAGAAGGTTGCTTTCGACCGCTCGGGCTGCGCCTACCACGGCCGCATCAAGGCCCTGGCTGAAGCCGCGCGTGAAGCCGGCCTGCAGTTCTAAGCCGCTGGCACTGGAAGGAATCACAAATGGCAAAGTTTCAACCCAAGGTGGCTGACGAAGGTCGCGACGACGGTCTGCGCGAAAAGATGATCCAGGTGAACCGCGTGACCAAAGTGGTCAAGGGCGGTCGGATCATGGGTTTCGCAGCCCTGACCGTGGTCGGCGATGGCGATGGTCGCATCGGCATGGGCAAGGGCAAGGCGCGTGAAGTGCCTCTGGCCGTGTCCAAGGCCATGGACGAAGCCCGTCGCAACATGCTGAAGGTTTCGCTGAAGAACGGTACCGTTCACCACAACGTGGTGGGCGAGCATGGCGCCTCGCGCGTCCTGATCGCTCCGGCACCTGCCGGTACCGGCATCATCGCTGGCGGCCCGATGCGCGCTGTGTTCGAGGTGATGGGTGTGACGGACGTGGTGGCCAAGGCCATCGGTTCGACCAACCCGTACAACCTGGTTCGCGCCACCTTCGACGCCCTGCGCAAGTCGACCACTCCGTCCGAAATTGCTGCCAAGCGCGGCAAGTCGGTCGAAGAGCTCTTCCACTGAGCCCGGGAGCACTGAACATGAGCGAGAAGAAGACTCTCACCGTCAAGCTGGTTCGCAGCCCCATCGGCACCCGTGCCGATCACCGCGCCACCGTGCGTGGTCTGGGCCTGCGTCGCATGCACAGCACCTCGACCCTCGAAGACACGCCCGCAGTGCGCGGCATGATCAACAAGGTTCGCTACATGGTCGAGGTGGTGTAAACCACTTCCGACTCTGGGGAATACCATGCAACTCAATTCCATCAAGCCCGCATCGGGTTCGAAGCACGCCAAGCGCCGCGTCGGCCGTGGCATTGGCTCGGGCCTGGGCAAGACTGCCGGTCGCGGTCACAAGGGTCAGAAGTCGCGTTCGGGCGGCTACCACAAGGTCGGCTTCGAAGGCGGTCAAATGCCTCTGCAACGCCGTCTGCCCAAGCGCGGTTTCAAGTCGATGACCCTGAAGTACAACGCCGAGGTCACCCTGGGCGAACTGCAGGCTCTGGGCGCTGCCGAAGTGGACATGATTGTCCTGAAGCAAGCTGGCCTGGTGCCTCAACTGGCCAAGGTCGTGAAGGTGATCAAGTCGGGCGAACTGACTTCCAAGGTCACCCTCAAGGGCATTGGCGCCACCGTTGGCGCCAAGGCTGCGATCGAAGCTGCTGGCGGTTCTCTGGCTGAATAAGCCTCAGGCTGCGAACACGAGCGCGAACAGGACTCATGGCAACGTCTCCCACTCAACTGGCACAGAGCGGCAAGTTCGGCGACCTGCAACGTCGTCTGGTCTTCCTGCTGCTGGCGCTGGTCGTCTACCGCATCGGGGCCCATATCCCCGTTCCTGGCATCGACCCGGCACAGCTGCAACAGCTGTTCAAGGGCCAGTCGGGCGGCATCCTGAGCCTGTTCAACATGTTCTCGGGCGGTGCGCTGTCGCGCTTCACCGTCTTCGCGTTGGGCATCATGCCCTACATCTCGGCGTCCATCATCATGCAGATGATGGGCTACGTGATCCCTCCACTTGAGGCGCTGAAGAAGGAAGGCGAGGCCGGCCGTCGCAAGACCACGCAGTACACGCGGTTCGGCACCGTGGGTCTGGCACTGTTCCAGTCCTTCGGTATCGCGGTCGCACTGGAAGGTACGGCTGGCTTGGTGATCAACCCCGGGTTCGGCTTCAAGCTGACCACCGTGGTGTCGTTGACCGCTGGCACGATGTTCCTGATGTGGCTGGGTGAGCAGATCACCGAGCGCGGACTGGGCAACGGCATCTCGATCCTGATCTTTGGTGGCATCGCGGCGGGTCTGCCCAGTGCCATCGGTGGTCTGTTCGAGCTGATCCGCACCGGCGCCATGAGCATCCCGGCAGCCCTGTTCATCATCGCCATCGTGGGTGCTGTCACCTACGGCGTGGTGTTTGTCGAACGGGGTCAGCGCAAGATCCTGGTCAATTACGCCAAACGTCAGGTCGGCAACAAGGTGTACGGCGGTCAATCGTCGCACCTGCCCCTGAAGGTCAACATGGCCGGCGTGATCCCTCCGATCTTTGCGTCGTCGATCATCCTGCTTCCGACCACGGCTGTGGGTTGGTTTGCGACCGGAGAGAGCATGCGGTGGCTCAAGGACATGGCCTCGGCCCTGTCGCCTGGTCAGCCGATCTATGTGCTGCTCTACGCTGCTGCGATCGTGTTCTTCTGCTTCTTCTACACGGCCCTGGTGTTCAACAGCCGTGAGACCGCAGACAACCTGAAGAAGAGTGGTGCGTTCATTCCTGGCATTCGCCCGGGTGACAACACCGCCAAGTACATCGACAAGATTCTGGCGCGTCTGACTCTGGCTGGCGCTGCGTACATCACCCTGGTGTGCCTGCTGCCCGAGTTCCTGGTGCTGAAGTACAACGTTCCGTTCTACTTCGGCGGGACCTCGCTGCTGATCATCGTGGTCGTCACCATGGATTTCTGGGCTCAGGTCCAGTCCTATGTGATGTCCCAGCAGTACGAGTCTCTGCTCAAGAAGGCCAACTTCAAGAGCTGAGTCCAGGCGCGCTAATTGACCCGTGCTCGCATCGTGTTCCGGGCGACGTGAGCGAACAGCAGATCGACCCGGTAACGCTATGTGAATTCTGCCGAGCAATCGGCGGTTCAGGAGAAGACCATGAAAGTTTCGGCATCCGTCAAGAAGATGTGCCGCAATTGCAAAATCATCCGTCGCAAGGGCGTGGTGCGTGTGATCTGCACCGACCCCCGCCACAAGCAGCGCCAGGGCTGATGCCCGACACGCGGCGACACATCACGGTATCAGAGGACAGCTATGGCACGTATTGCTGGCATCAACATCCCTCCGCACAAGCACACTGAAATTGGCTTGACGCACATCTACGGCATTGGTCGCACCACTGCCCAGCAGATCTGCACTGCGGCTGGCATCCCCTTCAACAAGAAGATCAAGGAACTGACCGACGCCGACCTGGAGAAGCTCCGGGACGAAGTGGGCAAGCTCACCATCGAGGGTGACCTGCGTCGCGAGACCACCATG
>JBEGRT010000402.1:0-2551 GCA_041180305.1 Pseudomonadota bacterium | reverse complement strand
GCGGCCATTGCAAGGCCCAAGGGCTGCCGCCCTGCGCGCCCACCACCGACACCACAGCGGTCAGGCACAGAGGGGCCATCATCCAGACATTGCTCCACTGGCGCCGGTGCAGGGCCGCTGTCGGCACGGCCACGGCCAGGGCCCACAGCAGGGTCAGGCCCCACAGGGCCCAGGGCCAGGCCGCGCGGGGCCCCACGGGCACCAACTCCACGGTCAGGGTGGGCAGGGCGCCCAGGGTCATCAGCCCCCAAGGCACCACCGACACCACCAGGGCCACGCGCAGGCCCTGGGTCAAGGCGACCGCCGCAGACGATGCCCCGTGACGCTCGGCCAGCAGGGCCATTTCAGACGCCCCACCCGGCAGGGCGCACAGGCAGGCACTGACCGGCGACAGCCGCCCCCAGCGCCGGTATACCGCATAGCCCATCACAGCGGGCAGCAGCGCCAGCACGGCCAGCAGCAAGATCCAGGGCCATCGGTCGACCAGGCCGGACACCACCTCGTCGGTGAAGCGCAGGCCCAGGCCCACGCCCAGCACACACTGGCCCATGGCCCGCCCGTGCCGCCATTCGGCCAGCGGGCCCTCGAAGGCCCGCGACAGCGCCAGGGTCAGCATGGGCGCCAGCAGAAAAGGCAAAGGCCCGCCGAAGCGGGCCCAGGCCCAGGCGGCCAGCGCGCACACCAGCCAGCCGGCCAGCACGCGCCACCCCAAGGGGGCGGCAGCATGGCCTGGGGTGCCTGGCGCCATCACCGGTGCCTCAGAACGACACGCGCAGGCCCACTTCGAAGCCGGGGCCCGAGCGGTCGGTCGCGGTGCTGCCATCGGCCGCGAAGGTCTTGCGCTTGTCGTACGAGACCGTGGCGTTGATGCTGGTGCGCTTGCTCAAGGGGTGGTGGTAGCCCACGCCCAGGTGGCGGATGTCGATGTCGCTGCTGTGGTCGGCCACAGCCTTGATCTGGTCGTCGTTGGTCAGGCGATACGACACACGCACCTCGCCGGGGCCGGCAGGCACGCGTGCGCCCAGGGTGTAGGTGCTGCGCTCGCCGCTGTCGGCCGTGCCCACATCGGTGGATCGGGCGTAGGTGGCCAGCAGCATGGCCACGGGCAGCTGGTAGGTGCCCGCCAGGGTCACGGTGCTTTTCTGGTTGCTCAGGCTTTCACCGTCGCGCTGCCAGGCCAGGGCCACATCCAGCGGGCCGCTGGTGTATTCCACATGCGCGCCCGACGACGACTTCACGGCGCCTTCACCGGCCGAAAAGCCTGCGCCCACCATCAGGCCGTTCCAGGCCGGGCTGATGTAGTACACGCCGTTGTTCCAGGCGTCGGTGCCTGAGGCCGCTCGGCCGCCGCTGGCGCCCAGGGTGTGGCCCATGAAAGCTTCGAAGCGGGTGCCGTTGGTGTACTCGTCGGTGGGCGAGCGCAGGCGGCCCAGCATCACCTGGCCAAACTGCTTGCTGTCCAGGCCCACCCAGGCCTTGTCGTCCCAGAACACGGTGTCGCGCTGGGCGCCGGTGTCCATGCGCAGGCTGTGCTCCAGGCGGTAGAAAGCCTTCAGGCCAGGGGCCAGGTCTTCGGTGCCGCGAAAGCCAATGCGGCTGCGCATGCCATCGTCCACCTTGGTGATGGCGTCTTCGCTCACGGCCAGGTTGGGTGCGTGGCGCAGGCCCACATCCAGGATGCCGTAGATCTTCACGTCACTGGCCTGTGCCGCGGGCAGAGCCGCCATCAGGGCCAGGGTGGTGCCCAGGCCACGGGCCAGAGCGCGGTGCATGCGGGTCGTCTTCATGGGGGGGTCTCCGAAAAAATGGCGATCGCTCGGCAGGCTCGGCGCGCCTGTGGTGTGCATCAGGGCAAGGCTTCGCCCCGACAGGGCCCTTGCAGGCCCTGACCTGTGTGTCAGTGGGGTGGGAAGGTGGCAGGCGACCGGGAGAGGCCGCCCGCAGCGATCAGGCCTGAGGGGCCGTCTCGTCAGGAGTGGCCGCCACGGTGGCCACCGTGGCTGGCTGGCCGGCACGACGGCGGGCCAGATACCAGCGCACGGCAAACGGCACGGTCAGCATCAGCACGGTGCAGGCCCAGAAGCCACGCGAGATGCCGCTTTCGACCAGGATGTGCCAGTCGCCATTGGTGATCGACAGGGCACGGCGCAGGTTCTGCTCGATCAGCTCACCCAGCACAAAGCCCAGGATCAGCGGGGCCATGGGCATGTGCAGCTTGCGCAGCACGTAGCCGATCACACCCAGCGCGGTCATCAGGATCAGATCGAACGTGGTGGCGTGGATGGCATACACCCCCACCGCGCTGACGGCCACGATGCCGGGCACCAGGGCCCAGTTGGGCACGCCCAGGATGCGGGTGAAGATGCGGATCATCGGGATGTTCATGGCCAGCAGCATGAAGTTGCCGATGAACATCGAGGCGATCAGCCCCCACACCAGGGTCGGGCGTTGCTCGAACAGCGCAGGGCCCGGGGTGATGTTGTACAGCGCCAGGGCGCCCATCATCACGGCCGTGGTGCCCGAACCCGGAACGCCCAGGGTCAGCATGGGC
>JBEGRT010000401.1:0-2774 GCA_041180305.1 Pseudomonadota bacterium | reverse complement strand
GACGCGAGGAACGTGCGTTCGCTGGGCGCGTCGGCGCGAAGTCACCAGAGGTCGTAAACACGGGGAGGGCTCGCGCTGACGCGCGGGCTCTCCTTACTTCACCCTACTTCTTTCGCTCTGGCGCCCCGTTGCGCGCAGCCGGACCACTGAAAAGCGGACATCCCGGAACGGGGAGAATCGACCAGAAGCGGCAGTACAGTGAAATCGCCGGTAGCAGACGTTCGAATCCATCGTCTGCCAGCGAAAATCTGCCGGCAGGGGCAGTGTCGAATTTGCGGTATTTCGATAGCCCCATGACCTGCTTGGCGAGAGACTGCACGCACCAGCAGGAGGAACCAATGACCCCATCGAAAGCAAGCACGGGACTGCAGCTTCGCTCCCTGATCAAGGACAGCGGTGAACTCGAGTTATCCCTGGCGAGGGTCCCCGTCGAGGAGCCTGCGGCCGATGAGGTCATCATCCGTGTCGAGGCAGCCCCGCTGAATCCCTCGGACCTCGGCCTGCTCTTCGGGGCGGCCGACCTCACGACCGCCCGAGCCTCCGGCTCGGCAGAGGGTCCCGTCGTAACCGCAGCGATTCCTGCTGCCGCCATGCCGGCCATGCAGGGCCGCCTCAATGAATCAATGACGGTCGGCAACGAAGGCGCAGGCCGCGTCGTGAAGGCTGGAGCCTCCCCAGAGGCGCAAGCCTTGCTGGGAAAGACGGTAGCCACGTTTGGTGGCGGCATGTACGCGCAATTTCGCTGCGCCAAGGCCGCCCAGTGCGTCGCGCTTCCAGAGGGGTGTTCTGCCGCCGACGGCGCCGCAATCTTCGTCAATCCCCTGACCGCGTTGAGCATGGTCGACGTAATGCGCAAGGAGGGGCACAAGGCGCTTGTGCATACGGTCGCGGCGAGCAACCTGGGCCAGATGCTGGTCAGGCTCTGCCAGAAGGAAGACATCGGCCTGGTCAATATCGTTCGCAGCAAGGAACAGCAGGATCTGCTGGTCGGCATGGGCGCCAGGTGGGTCTGCAATTCCGCGGCACCCACGTTCCAGCAGGACCTCATCGATGCGATTATTGCCACGGGCGCAACACTGGCATTTGATGCGATCGGCGGCGGGGACCTGGCCAGTCGGATTCTGACGATCATGGAATCGATGCTCAACAGATCTGCTGGCACGTACAGCCGCTACGGCTCCTCGACCCACAAGCAGGTCTACATCTATGGTGTTCTCGACCGGGCGCCGGCGGTCTTCAAGCTTAATTTCGGCCTGGCTTTCGGGATCGGCGGCTGGTTGCTCTCCCACCATCTGCAGAAGCTGCACCCCGGTGAAAGAGCGCAGATGCAGTCCCGTGTTCTCGAGGACCTGAAGACGACCTTCGCCTGCCACTACAACCGGGAGGTGTCGCTGGCCGAAGCCCTGCACCTCGACAACATCGCCGTCTACAGCAAGCGTTCGACGGGCGGGAAATACCTGATCAACCCATCCAGGAACCTGGATTCCTGATCGAGCTGCCAGACACCGGAAGACAATCGTGCTCAAGCTCTACGGTTTCCCGTCCAGCAATTACGTCAACATCGTCAACCTGGCCCTGCTCGAAAAGGATGTGCCCTTCGAGTATGTGCTGACCTATCCAAGTCAGAGCCCGGAGCTGCTCGCAAGGAGTCCGCGCGGCAAGGTCCCGTTCCTGGAAACACCGAACGGCTGCATCACCGAGGCCAACGTCATCCTCGAATACCTCGAAGATACCGGCGAAGGTATCCGACTGCTGCCCACCGACCCGATCGAGAAGGCCCGCGTACGGTCGCTGATGAAGGAAATCGAGTTGTATATCGAGCTTCCTGCACGCAGTTGCTATGCCGAGGCCATATTTGGTGCGGTGCCCGTGCCCGAGGCGATCAAGGCCAGGGCGCGTGAAGACCTGCTCGCCGGCTTCGCCACCCTGAAGCGCCATGCCAGGTTCTCGCCCTATGTCGCGGGTGACTCGCTGACGGTTGCCGACATCGTGTTTCTCTACTCGGTCGAAAACGCGACGGTCATCGCGACGAGACTGTTCGAACTGGATCCGCTTGCCGATTCTCCCGCTGCGCGCGACCTGCTGCAGCGACTCCGGGAGCGCCCGCATGTGAAGTCCATCGCAGCCCGACAAGCGGCGGAATGGCCTGGATTCATCGCCGCCGTCCGCGCCAAGTACCAGCGGAAATAGCGCTCTCAGGCGCGCGTGACAGATCGGCACGCGCTGGGGAAGAGGTCCGAGTCCGACGCGGCACTCGCCGAGCTGATCCGGAAGTACGAGAGGGAGATGGCCTACAACATCGCCTACGTGTTGGCCTTCCGCGGCGAGGCCGAACGCGCGTTCGAGTGGCTCGACAAGGCCGTCGCCTGCCACGACGGCGGCCTGGCCGAAATCGTGGGCAGCCCGCCGTTCGCGAACCTCCGCCAGGATCCGCGCTGGCTGCCGTTCCTGCGCAAGCTCGGCAAGGCGCCGGAACAGTTGGCGGCGATCAAGTTCGAAGTGAAGCTGCCGAACTGAGCGCGTGAGGCCTGGGCGACCCGACTCAAGTTGCGTAGCTGCGGGTGAATGCGACCATCAGTGAGATCAACGCGCCCGCCCGACAGCCGACGGTCGCGGCAGGCCGTTTCGGGTCGATTCTCCCCGTACGACGACCGCTTTCAGGAACACGATTCAGGGCGTTGCGAGGGGCATCAACGCGGCATAGTGACTGCGCAGTGAAAATTGCCGGTTCCGAATCATCGGCAGACGGTAGTGCGATGTGTTCGCGTCGCGCT
>JBEGRT010000400.1:0-5420 GCA_041180305.1 Pseudomonadota bacterium | reverse complement strand
GCCCCTGACAAGCCCAGTGCAAAGGCTGCGAGGCGGTCAGGGCCATCAAAGCGCGATCAGTTGCGAATTCCTGCGCGTTCCAGCACGGCCATCACGCGGTCGGTCACGTCTTGCGGCATGGTGATGGTGCGGCCCCATTCGCGGTCGGTTTCGCCCGGCCACTTGTTGGTGGCGTCCAGGCCCATCTTGCCGCCCAGACCGCTGACCGGCGAGGCGAAGTCCAGGTAGTCGATCGGGGTGTTGTCGACCAGGGTGGTGTCGCGCACCGGGTCCATGCGGGTGGTGATGGCCCAGATCACTTCCTGCCAGTCGCGGATGTTCACGTCGTCATCGACGATGACGATGAACTTCGTGTACATGAACTGGCGCAGGAAGCTCCACAGGCCGAACATCAGGCGCTTGCTGTGCCCTGCATAGGCCTTCTTCATGCTGATGATGGCCATGCGGTAGCTGCAGCCTTCGGGCGGCAGGTAGAAGTCGACGATTTCGGGAAACTGCTTTTGCAGGATCGGCACGAAGACCTCATTGAGTGCCACGCCCAGCACAGCCGGTTCGTCGGGCGGCTTGCCGGTGTAGGTGGAGTGGTAGATGGGGTCTTCGCGGTGCGTGAGGCGGTTCACCTCGAACACCGGGAACCAGTCCTGCTCGTTGTAATAGCCGGTGTGGTCGCCATAAGGGCCTTCCAGCGCGTGCAGGTAGCCGTTGCGCTCCATCAGGGGCACACCGTGTTCGCTGGTGCCGGTGTAGCCCTTGGGCGCCGTGGGGATGTGCCCTTCAAGCACGAACTCGGCCGAAGCGGGCACCTGCAGCATCTCGCCACGTTCGCCCACGGCGGTGTTGACCACCTCGGTGCGGCTGCCGCGCAGCAGCCCGGCGAACTGGTATTCGCTCAGGGTGTCAGGCACGGGCGTCACGGCGCCCAGGATGGTGGCCGGGTCGGCGCCAAAGGCCACGGCAATCGGGAAGGGCTGGCCCGGGTTGGCCAGCGCGAATTCACGGAAATCGAGTGCGCCACCCCGGTGGGCGAGCCAGCGCATGATCACCTGGCGCTTGCCGATCAGCTGCTGGCGGTAGATGCCCAGGTTCTGGCGCCGCCGCGGGTTGGGCACGCCTTGCGGCCCGCGCGTGACCACCAGGCCCCAGGTCAGCAGGGGGGCGGCATCGCCGGGCCAGCACCATTGCACAGGAATCTCGGTGAGGTCGATGTCGCTGCCCTCGCGCACCACGGCCTGGCAGGGCGCACGGCTGACGGTGCTGGGCTTCATATCCCAAAGGGCCTTGGCCATCTGCAGCAGCTTGCCGGCGTCTTTCAGTCCACGGGGTGGTTCGGGTTCTTTGAGGCTGGCCAGCACCCGGCCGATGTCGCGCAGCTCGCTCACGTCGTCGGCGCCCATGCCCATGGCCACACGGCGGGGCGTGCCGAACAGGTTGGCCAGCACCGGGAATTTGTAACGTTTTGCGTTAATTTGCGAACCGTTTTCCGGCGTGTTCACCGGCTGTTCGAACCACAGCGCGGGCCCACCGGCGCGCAGCACCCGGTCGGCCAGGGCCGTCATTTCCAGACGGACGGACACCGGTTCCTGGATCCGGCGCAGTTCGCCCTGGCGCTCCAGACCGTTCACAAAGTCACGCAAGTCACGGTATTTCATAGAATAAAAGTTATAAGAGATCGATCTCTTATGCTTGACTGGTTATTTCGGGGCTGCCTAGAATCCGCGCTCGAATCGCTCCAGGGGATTTTCCTGGGGTAAACCCTGCGCCCTGTTCAAGGGCGCGACGCTGCCAGCGAGGGACAGGTTCCGGGTTGACCGACACCTGCTCGCGCTGATTATCACTGTTGCCCCTGCAACCCCCGCTCACAAGGTGAGAGTTGCCCTGGTGATGCCGACCACCCGTCGAGCCTCGACCAGCCTGGGCCGCAGACGAGAAAGGAGAACCATGACAGCGTTCAAGCAATGGGACACCTGGCGCCAGGCTGGCGCCGACGTCGCAAGAGGTGTCCGTCACGTGAGTCACCACGCCCTGGCCGTGGTCGGTCTGGGCGCTGTGTTGACGGCGGTGTTCCTGAGCACCCGCCCCGAATTGCGCCACGAGCTGGAAACCAATGCGCTGGCCTGGCTGTCGGACCGCGCCCTGGCGCGCCTGGCCCCTGACAGTGTGTCGGGTGACGCATCCCGCACTGACAACATCCTGCTGGCCATGGCCGAGCCGGATGCGATCCAGCGCGCCACCGCTGCCGACCTGTCCGAGCTGAACCGCCAGCAACAATCGGTGGTGCAGTGGATTTCCCGTCGCTACAGCGTGGCGCAGGAGCCCATTTCCCGCCTGGTGCAGGAAGCCTGGAGCGTGGGCAAGGCCGCCGGTGTGGAGCCCACCCTGATCCTGGCCATCATGGCCATCGAATCGAGCTTCAACCCGTTCGCCCAAAGCCATGTGGGCGCCCAGGGCCTGATGCAGGTCATGACCGGCATCCACCGCGACAAGTACGAAGCCTTTGGCGGCAAGCGTGCGGCCTTTGACCCCGTCACCAACCTGCGGGTGGGGGTGCAGGTGCTGAAAGAGTGCATTTCGCGTGGCGGCAGCCTGGAAGAAGGCCTGAAGTACTACGTCGGTGCGGCCAACCTGGCCCACGATGGTGGCTACGCCAGCCGCGTGCTGGCCGAACAGCGCTACTTGTTGAGCGTGGCCGCCGGCCGTCATGTGCCAACCAACGCCACCTTGCCGGCGCCTGGCGCCGTGATCGAGGCTGCGGCCAATCAGGCGCCCCCCACGGTGCCGGCCTTCCTGCCCGAAGGCGCTGCCTCGGGTGTGAACCGCTCGGCCCCGCCTGCTGCCCCGGCCCCGTCGTCGGGTGAAGCCCCGGTCAACGCCCACCACGCCACAGGCGAGCAGGTGGCCCTGGCCCACTGACGCCAAGAGCCCCCGTGAACGCGGCGGCCATGCTGCACGCTTTCGGGGGCTTGGGTACAATCTGAGATTCGCTGCGCGACTGGCGATACATGGCGGGCCCGGCCTGCCTGAGGTGGTGAACCACCGGGAAGCGCAGCCCCGTGCAGGCCAAAGGTGGCCCGTGCGGGAACCGCCGTTCGCCTGGGCAGCCCTCTGAAGTGGTTCAGCACGTGCCGCGCACCCACGGGTGGCGCACGCGGGTTGCCACGCGGTGGGTCTTCAACCTTGAAGAGGACTGCCAAGTCATGTTTGACCGCGCCCAGCACACCATTGCCCAAGTCGATCCCGAGCTGTTCGCCGCCATCCAGGCCGAGAACACCCGTCAGGAAGACCACATCGAACTGATCGCCTCCGAGAACTACACCTCGCCGGCCGTCATGGAAGCCCAGGGCTCCCAGCTGACCAACAAGTACGCCGAAGGCTACCCCGGCAAGCGTTACTACGGCGGTTGTGAACACGTGGACGTGGTCGAGCAACTGGCCATCGACCGCCTGAAGCAGCTGTTCGGCGCCGAGTTCGCCAACGTTCAGCCCAACTCGGGTTCGCAAGCCAACCAGGCCGTGTTCTTCGGCCTGCTGCAGCCTGGCGACACCATCATGGGCCTGAGCCTGGCCGAAGGCGGCCACCTGACCCACGGCATGCCCCTGAACATGTCGGGCAAGTGGTTCAAGGTCGTGTCCTACGGCCTGAACGCCCAGGAAGACATCGACTACGACGCCATGGAAGCCCTGGCCCGTGAGCACAAGCCCAAGCTGATCATCGCGGGCGCCTCGGCCTTCGCCCTGCGCATCGACTTCGAGCGCTTCGCCAAGATCGCCAAGGAAATCGGTGCCTACTTCATGGTGGACATGGCCCACTACGCCGGCCTGATCGCTGCAGGTGTGTACCCCAACCCGGTGCCTCATGCCGATGTGGTCACCTCGACCACCCACAAGAGCCTGCGTGGCCCGCGTGGCGGCATCATCCTGATGCGCTCGGAAGAAATCGCCAAGAAGATCAACTCGGCCATCTTCCCCGGCATCCAGGGCGGCCCCCTGATGCACGTGATCGCCGGCAAGGCCGTGGCCTTCAAGGAAGCCCTGAGCCCCGAGTTCAAGGCTTACCAGCAGCAAGTGGTGAAGAACGCCGCTGCCCTGGCCGACACCCTGACCAAGCGCGGTCTGCGCATCGTCTCGGGCCGCACCGAAAGCCACGTGATGCTGGTTGACCTGCGCCCCAAGAACCTGACCGGCAAGGAAGCCGAAGCCATCCTGGGTGCTGCGCACATCACCTGCAACAAGAACGGCATCCCCAACGACCCGCAAAAGCCGATGGTGACCAGCGGTATTCGCCTGGGCTCGCCGGCCATGACCACCCGTGGCTTCAAGGAAGAGCAGGCCGTGGCCGTGGGCAACCTGATCGCCGACGTGCTGGACAACCCGCACGACGAAGCCACCATCGCCCGAGTGCGCGAGCAGGTGTCGGCACTGACCCGTCAGTTCCCGGTCTACCGTTGATTCCCACGTGAACGCGTGATGCAATCGAACCCGGCATGGGCGCCCGCCCTGCCGGGTTTTTTTCTGCCGGTGCACACGCACATCGGCAGCCTGTGTTGAACAGCCTGCGATTTTTCAGAGAGCCCCACCATGCGCTGCCCGTTTTGCGGACACCCCGACACCCAGGTGGTCGAAACGCGTGATTCCGACGAAGGCGATTCGACCCGCCGCCGCCGCAAGTGCGCGGCCTGCGACAAGCGCTTCACCACCTACGAACGCGCTGAAATCGAGCTGCCTTCCATCGTCAAGCGCGATGGGCGCCGCACCGATTACGACCGCGCCAAGCTGAAGTCGTCGCTGATGCTGGCCTTGCGCAAGCGACCGGTGGGCGCCGAGGCCGTGGAGACGGCCATCGAGGCCATCGAAGGCAAGCTGCGCCAGTCAGGCGACAAAGAGGTGTCATCCACCCAGCTCGGTGAGTGGGTGATGAAAGAGCTGCGCAAGCTCGACAAGGTGGCCTATGTGCGCTTTGCCTCGGTCTACCGCAGCTTTGACGATGTCACCGAGTTCGTGGCCGCCGTCAAGGAAAGCGGCAAGAAGAGCTGATCAGCGCGTGCAGTCGGCCAATGTCTTGCTGGTGTTCTTGATGTTCATGCGTGCACGCTGGTCGAGTGTGTAGTCGCCGCACTCGTCGGAGGACATGGCGCTCGCTCGGGTGGCCGTCAGGATGAATGTGTTGGCCGTTGGGGTGGCCACCGTGATGTTGTACATCACCTTCGAGCCTGTCATGTTGGGTGGGCTTGTCGTCAGATCGCTCGGCAATTCAGGCGCGGCGCCATTGACCTGGTAGGACCCATTGTTGGCATCCAGCAAGCGCTGCATGTGCTGGGAGGCGGCCATCAGCGTGGCGCGGACGTCGGCGCGTCGAGCCTTTTTGATGTACTGCGTGTACTGCGGCCAGGCGATTGCAGCCAGCACCCCCATCATCAGCACCGT
>JBEGRT010000399.1:0-2797 GCA_041180305.1 Pseudomonadota bacterium | reverse complement strand
GGCGATCCGCCGCTTCTGTGTCTGGTTGATGTAGTTCTGCAGCGCGCGCTCGTCGGCACCCCGCAGGTTGAGCAGCTCGCAGCCCAGGCGGGCGCCCCGGGCTTCGGGGTTCATCATCGACACATGGTGGATCACCATGTCGACCTCGAGCGTGGTTTCCTCGTCAAGCGTGAGCAGGCACTGCCGGGCCGTGCTGCCCGCGGGCATGGGGGGCAGGTTGTCGGGCATCAGGCAGGCGATGCCGCCCAGGCTGATGTCCAGCACGCGCAGGTTCAGCACCGTGGCGGGTTGTGCCGGGTGCTTGAAGCGGATGGTGGGTTCCTTGCCCAGGGGTTTGACCCGGAAGCTCGAGCGGCGCTGGAAGCGGTACACCTGTTCAGGGTAGCGGGCCGTGATGGTGGTGTGTCCGCCGCGCACGAGCATGGCGCCCAGCACGTCGAACTGCAGCTTGATGGCGTCCAGATAGGCCACGGCCACCACTTCATCGCTTTCCAGCAGAGGCTGAAGTTGCGATTCGTTCGAATCGGCGCTGAAGCTGAGCACCTTGCGCTGGGGGTCGGCGCCCCACAGCACGGTGGTGTAGGACAGCCCGCCGGGGCCGCTGAGCGTCACCAGCGTGCCTTTGTCCTGCAGCTGCTTGAGCAGCGACTGCACTTCGGCGGCCGATGAGATGCGGTATTCGTCGAGGTCCACGATGGCAGGCGCCTGAAAGTGTCAGTGCAGGGGGCCGCCGTCCGGGTGTCCGTTGAAGCGGCTGAGGTCGCTGATCCAGGGCTCGGCCAGGTTGCGGATCTCGGCGTCGTTGAGCAGGATGCGCTGCATGATGCGTGTCTTGAGCGCAGATTCTTCCCGGCCCAGGCGGCGGTCGGCGGCGGCTTGCTTGAGGCGGCCGATCAGCACGGCACAGGCACCTTCGAGGCGCACGACGGTGTCCCAGTCACCGGCGCGGGCGGCATCGAGCATGTCCTGGCTGGCGTGCTCGATGGCTTCGTAGTAGCTCAGCAGACCCTGGGCAGGGGCTTCGTCTTCGACGACGTTCATCAGTTCGGGGGCGTTCATGCGGACACCTTCTGGGTGGTCTGGGAGGTGGCTTCGGCGCGGATGCTGATCCATGCGTCACGCAGGGGGGTCAGAAGGGCGGCGCATTCTTCGAGTGCCTGCAGGTCCGAGCGCAGGTTGGCCTGAATGAGCCGGCCGGCGATGTAGCCGTACAGCGCATGCAGGTTGCTGGCGATCTCGCCGCCGGATTTCAAGTCGAGCCCGCCTTTGAGGCCCTCCTCGACGATGCTGACGGCTTTGCCGATCACCCGTCCCTTGGCTTCGATGTCACCCTTCTGGATGGCACCTCGGGCCTGGGCGATGGCCTCCAGGGCCCCGTCGAACAGCATGGTGATCAGGCTGTGGGGGTGGGCGCCCGCGATGCCGGTCTCGACGCCGATCTGGCGATAGGCATTCGAGACGGAGCGTGACGAAAACAGGTTGGGGTAGGCTTGTGTGGCAGTGGCGTACATCTGAAACTACTCGCGATGTTTGCTGTGTTGATGTAGTTATCGGCACTGCTGTCAAGGTCTTGATCACCTCAGAGGGGCATATACCTCGAATATCAACGCCAGATCTCAGCTGCTCGACTTGTTCATGGCAGCAATCTGCTGACTCACATAAGTCGACAGACCATTGAGGTTGGACATGGTGGTGTCCAGCGAGTTGTACTGTTTGGTCAGGCGGGCCTGGAAAAGGGCCACCCGGTCTTCCAGCTCGGCCTGGCGCTTGGTGTTGTCGGTCAATCGTTTCTGCAGGCCCGATGTGCGAGTGCTCAGCGTGCCTTCGAAGCTGGTCACTTCGGAGGCCAGTGAGCTGAAGCGTTGTGCAAAGCCGTTGTTGTCGGCGTTTGACGTGTCCAGGTTGGCAAAGAGTTTCTTGACCTCGCCCAGGTTCGACGACAGTGCTGAATCCAGCTTGCTGGTGTTGACGGTCAACCCGCCGCTGGCGTCGATCGAGATGCCGACCTGGCTGAGTTGCCCATACACACTGGATGCGCCAGAGGTCTGCGACAGGATCGCGCGCATGCGCGACTGGATCGAAATGGCCGCGGAATCGCCTTGAAGCGTGCCCGCCTTCTTGGTGGTCGCGTCGTACTTGGTCTGATCCTTGATCAGCGTGTTCAGGTTGTTGTAGGCCGTGGTGAATGCTGTGATCGCCTTCTTCATGGCGTCGGTGTCTTGCGTGACGCCCACATCCACGGCGCTGGTGGTGACCTTGTTGAGTTTGAGCGTCAGGCCTTCCACGGCACCCGTCACCGTGTTGGTGGCCGACTCGACCGGAAGGCTGTTGATGGTCAGCTTGGCATTGGCGGCCGCCTGGGTGGCCGGCATGTTGTTGATCGACAGGGTGGGGTCGTAGGCCAGGGCTGACAGGCCAGCCGCATCGGTGTCATTGCCATCGTCGTCGGTGACCGAAACCTTGAAACCATTGGCGGCCCCCGTACTGGCCGAGCGGAACACCAGGCGTGAACCCGTGGCGTCGGTCACCACCGAGGCCACCACGCCCACGCCTGCGGCATTGATCTTGTCGCGCACCTTCTCCATGGTGTTGTCGGCCGCAGTGATGGCCACTGTGGCGCGGGGCCAGTTGGGGTTGGTGGTGAACGTGCTCATGCCGGCGCCGTAGGTGCCGAGGTCGAAGGTGAGCGTGCCAATGCCGATGGTCGCGCCGCTGGAGGCATAGGTGGCGCTGGCGGTGGTCTGCCCCATGGCCAAGGACTGCACGGCCACGCTGTAGTTACCGGCCGCGGCATTGC
>JBEGRT010000398.1:0-2859 GCA_041180305.1 Pseudomonadota bacterium | reverse complement strand
CACGAGATTGCTGCGGGCGTCGCGAGGCTTCCACCAGTCGATGTGCCACGGCCAGATGGCGGGCGGCACGAAGTTGTCGTGCTGCCCGCATAGCACTCGTGACGCGGCGATTGCATAGGAGGCTGCCGCAGCGGCCAGTACGCCGGCCCCGTGTGAGCCGTCGCACAACTTCGACAGCACGGACGTTGCCGAGGCCGGCAGGTCCCACCCGGCAGTGGCGAAGCCAGAGAGTTCGGAGAACGCTCGCAGGCGCTCAATCAGTTCGGTGTGTTGGGTCATTGCTGGGCTCCAGGCTTGAGCGAATCGATGTGCTGGCGAGCCAGTGCACGCAGTTGCTCCCGGCGCTCGCGGTCCGACAGAAGCTGCTTGATATCGGTTGCGATCTCGGCCGCCATGTGGTTCACGATGCGGTCGGCCAACTCGTCTTCCAGGCGCCGGGCCAGTGCAGCCTGAAGCTTCGCCGTGTCCACCAGGCCCCAGACGCCTGCCATGAAGTCGGCCGGTAGCTTGAAGCGGTTGTTGTAGTCGGGCTGCACCCACTGGCCTTCGCTGATGATCTTCAGCACCGACCGCTCGGCCGCTTCCTTGAGGCGTGTTTCGAAGTCGCTCATGTCCGGGCTCCAGTGGCGTCAGCGGGTTGGGTGGCGAGCCATCGCTCGACCTGTTCTGCTATGTGCTCCGCAGCCGAGTTGAATGCGCTTCCGCCGCATGCTTGGGCGCGGATGAATGCCAGCAGTTCGCGCTTGAAGCCCTTTGTGTCTGTCGGAGCTTCGGCAATGTCAGATGGCTGGGTGGAGCGGCGGTTCCAGTTGATGCGCGCATCGGCCTCTGCTTGTCCGTTGTCGGTGCACCAGCCCAGATCATTGCTGTGGGACTCCGATGCCATGATCGCGCCGCAGCTGCCGCACGAGATCTGGACCGTGAAGTTGTACCCGTTGCGCTCGTCGTTACCGCCGATCTCCGTAGGTCCAGATGGGGCGCTACCGCAGAACGGGCACGGCTTGAGTTCTCCGCTCACGATGCTTCTCCTTGGGCTGATGGGGCGGCAGGGAGGGGCCGCCAGTGGGTGATGGAAACCCCGAAGCCCCAATCCCATTTGGTGCCAACGTTGTTAAGAATCACACCCCCAACGAGCGGGGCGACCATTTGGAGCGGTTGATTGGCGATGATGTAGGAGCCACCATCGTCTGGAAGTCGCTCATCGTTGACGCTGATCCACCCTCCGGCAGCGATCCATGAAGCTCGTTCAGTTGCACCCATGTACCGCCAAGCGGCTTCATTCGGCTCGCACTCGGCGTCAGCCATCTTTTCGGCCAGCGCTTCAGCGAGCACAGGACCAGCCTCCTGCCCACCCTGCGGAGCCGCGGATGGTGCACGCGCCGAGACATCGCCTTCAGCGATTAGGCGATACCGCCCCCCACAGTCGGGGCAGGCGGCCGACATCGTACCTACCTCGCCGCACGCCGGACACTCGTCATGCCCTGGCTCCCGGCCACTCCAGTCACACGAGGAGCACACGGCGTGGTCGTCGCGGGCGTCGTTGATGCCGGTGTGGCAGCACTCGGTGCAGCGGCGGCATTCGACGTGCACGCTACCGTCCTGCTCTACCGGAGCCGCAGGAGGCGAGGGGAGCGATGCGGTTGCGGCGTCGTACATGGCTTCCCAGATCACGGACGGGCTGTTGCCGCCCTGGGTCGCCATGTAGTACTCGCGCGCCGCCTTGGCGCCTGCCGCGATCATCTCCGGCGTGGCAGCCCTGCCAATGGTCGCTGCCGGCTGCGAGGGCTGCGGAGTCGCAGCGCGTGCCAGTTCAGCCGCAGCCCGCAGCAGCGTTTGCCACGACGTGATCGGATCGCTGATGCCACCCGGCCATCCGAGAGCGGCAGCCAGCTGATCTACGTGGGTCGCCGGCTGCGCATCTGAATCTGCCGCCTGCCCTGCCGGCGTGCCTGCGGCCTGGGCCGCGATGCTGGCATCCAGTGCAGCGCGCAGAGCATCCGCCTCATCACGAGCGGCCCGTAGAGCGTCCTTGGCCTCATGGAGATTGCGGGGCTCCGATTCCATCTGCACGGCTGTCGGCTGTTCGGCCGCGAGCGCGCGTTCGGCGTCGCCGATCACCTTCCCGGACAGCTCTGGTGCGTTACGTCGGATGAGAGACAGCACAGCCCGTAATGCCTGCGCTACGGGCAGCGGCTCGTCCGCGTCGTGCGCAGCCTGCGCCGGAGCGGCTGAGAGGGAGGCGAGGACTGCATCAGCCGGCGCATCGGATGGGACGGCAGCCATCAGCCGCTTGCCTGCCCGGCGAATCGCATCGCCGATGTCGATGGTCTCGCCTGGGGCATCGTAGGTGCAGCCATCCCACTGCGCCGCGATCTCCTCGATGACTGGCGCCAGCTCGGCGGGGGTGTTCGTGCTCATCGTGCAGACCTCTCGAATACATGGAACACAAGCGCAATCAGTTCTTCCATCGCTTCCACCTTCGCTATACGTGCAAATCTCCAGGCTGATGATCTCGTGCGCTTTCGTTAGTGTGCCACGCGAACGGAGTGCTTGCAAGAACTTTTTGTGCCGCGATAAAATCGCCGCCATGGAAAAACGACCGATCGGGCGCCCGCCGCTGCCAGCTGACCAAAAACTGGAGCACCGCTCAATACGCCTGACACGTGCTCAGTGGGAGAAGCTGGGCGCACTAGGGCTGCCGTGGCTGCGTCGGCTCATCGACAAGGCGAAGCTGTAGCGTCTGCCTCGCGTTGGGGCGGATACATGGTTGGGTCTGACCAGCGCACACCATGCTCATCGCCGAATGCACTGAGCCAATCGATGTAGCGCGCCATCTGCCGCACGCCCATCTGCTACGTG
>JBEGRT010000397.1:0-3387 GCA_041180305.1 Pseudomonadota bacterium | reverse complement strand
TCTCGGCCGAGCCCGTGGGGGTGCTGATGCGCCAGGACAGCCCGCCATCTGCGGCGATGCGAGCGTTCCTGGCGGCCCTGAAGGCCCTGATCGCACCGTCGGCGCCCAGGGCTCAGGTCTGACACGAGGCAAGTCGTGATCAGAACTTGTGGATCACACCGAACTGGATGCCCTTCATGGTCTGGCCGTTCACTTCCGAGCCGACGAAGTTGGGGCTGACACCGGCCGAGCCCGAGGGACGGAAGCCAGCGTTCGTGTCGTTCTTCATGGTCTCGGCCAGGGCCACCAGCGTGGTGCGCTTGGACAGGTCGTAGAACGCGCCCACCGAACCGCCCGTGGCGCTGCGGCCCGAGTCAGAGGTGTCATCGATCTTGCCGAACAGTGCGCCGATGCGCAGGTTCGGGGTCAGCTTGTAGTCGGCCGACAGTTGATAGATGTTGTAGAAGCGGTTGGCATCGGCATTGGTGCCGGCCACCAGGGCGCCCACAGCACCCAGGATGTTGGTGGCGTTGTTGCCGTTGGCCGAGCTGGTCGAGTTGTTGCTGCGGATGAAGACGGCATACACCTTGCCTGCGCCGTAGTCGTAGTTGGCGTACAGGTTGTGATAAACGATGTCCTTGTCCACCGCAGCGCCCGAGGCCGGCTTGCCGATGATGTTGGCGTAACCCACACGGTAGGGACCGTTCAGGTAATCCACGGCCAGTTGGTAAACAGCCTGGCTGGCGGCCGACGAGGTGCTTTCGCCCGGGGCGTAGTGGGCTTCGAACTGCACGCCAGCCATGCGAGGCGACTGGTACGACAGGTCATTGTCGTAACGCGAGGGCGTGCCGAAGTTGTTGACGATCGAGCCCAGGGTGCGGGCGCCGTAGTCGATGTAGCCGCCACGGAAGAAGATGGCGGTGTTCTGACGACCTGCACGGAACTCACCGTAAGGGGTGTTCAGGCCCACCCAGGCCTGGCGGTCGAAGAAGCGGTTGTTGTCGGCGGGCGTGCCGGCATCGGCCGACAGGCCATGCTCCAGATTGAACTTCACTTCATAGCCGTCGCCCAGGGCTTCGACGCCGCGGAAGCCGATGCGGCTGCGCAGGGCCAGGCCGTCGTTCAGGCTGGTGATCGAGCGGCCCGAGCTGCTCTTCATGTAGCTCAGGTACTGGTCAAGGCTGCCGTACAGCGTGACCGACGAGTTTTGCGCGAAGGTGGCCGTGCAGGCCGTCGCGAGGGCGGCCAGCGAGACGGCGCGCAGGATCATCTTTTGCATGGGGAGGCTCCTGTTCAGGTGGCGTTGGAAAAAGGCACGGCCGGGCCACCTCGGGCCGTGCGCATGGAATCAATGTGCGGGAGGGAGTGTCTTGTTCACACCGAGCTCGCCTGGGCCCGGTCGATCAGGAACTGCAGCGCCAGCTGGTAGCCCTGAACACCGAGGCCTGCGATCACGCCGATGGCCACATCCGACAGGTAAGAGTGGTGCCGGAAGGCCTCACGCTTGTGGATGTTGGAGATGTGCACCTCCACGAATGGAATGGCCACGCCGCTGAGCGCATCGCGCAGGGCCACGCTGGTGTGCGTGAGCCCGCCCGGGTTGATCACGATGGCGTCCACCGATTCGAGCCGCGCCTGGTGGATGCGGTCGATCAGGGCGCCTTCGTGATTGCTCTGGAAGCAGCTGATCTGCACCTCGCGGGCCCGGGCCGTGGCCACCAGGGCGGCTTCGACATCGGCCAGCGTGGTGGCTCCGTACACCGCGGGCTCACGGGTGCCCAGCAGGTTCAGGTTCGGGCCATTGAGGACGAGCAGCTTCATGGTCGTGGCCTCACTTGGCGGCGTTGCGCACCTTGTTGATGGTGCCGTACAGCTCGGACAGGGTCGCTTCACCCACGTTCTGCGAGGCCTTGGCGATCACGGGCTTGACGCGCTCGCGCATGCGGTTGAGTTCAGCCGGCGACACTTCGTTGATCTGCATGCCCACCTTCTTGAGGGCTTCCAGCGAAGTGGCTTCACGCTCCAGCGAGACCTTGCGCTGGTACACGGTGGCTTCCTTGGCCACGGCTTCAAACAGCTTCTTTTCCTGAGGGCTCAGCTTTTCCCAGAACTTCTTGCCGACCATCAGCACCTGGGGGTTGTAGGTGTGGCGGGTCAGGGTCAGGTACTTCTGGACTTCGTAGAACTTCGAGTTGTGGATCAGGGTGACCGGGTTGTCCTGGCCGTCCACAGCCTTGGTTTCCATGGCGGCATACAGCTCGGTGAAGGGCATGGGCACGGCATTGGCACCCAGGGTGTTGAACAGGTCGATGTAGACCGGCAGCTGCAGCACGCGCAGCTTCAGGCCGGAGATGTCTTCCACCTTGGTGACCGGGCGCTTGCTGTTGGTCAGGTTGCGGAAGCCCAGGTCCCAGTACGACAGACCGATCAGGTTCTTGTCGCCCAGGCGGTTCATCAGGCGCTTGGCGAAGTCGCTGTCCATCACGGCATGGGCTTCAGCGCTGTTGTTGAACAGGAAGGGAATGTCCAGGGCCGAGAACTCCTTGACCTGCGACGCCAGCAGACCGGCATTCAGCACGGTCATTTCCACGGTGCCGCCCTGCAGGGCCGACACGGTCTGCAGGTCACCGCCCAGGGTGCCGCCAGCGAACAGCTTGACGGTGATCTTGCCGCCGCTCTTTTCCTTCATCAGTTCGGCGAACTTCTGAGCGCCCAGGCCTTGCGGGTGGTCCATCTGGTTGAGGAAGGCGAACTTCACGGTGCGCTCGCTGATCTGCGCATGGGCGGCCGACAGGGGCAGCAGCAGGGCAGCAGCGGCCGCGCAGGCAAGGCGGGCCATCGGGGTCAGGGGCTTGAGGTACGAACGCATGGAGGTCTCCTGTGGAGGGGTTGCTTTTCGAACGGAACGTCGAGCGGGGGAAATCGAAACGGGCGGTGCGTGTTCAGCCACCGAAGAATCGCGCGGGCCAGATCACCAGTTGGGGGAACACCACCATCAGGAACATGACCAGGAATTGCGCGATCACGAAGGGCAGGGCGCCTTTGGTGATCATGTCCATCGACATGCGGCCCACGCCAGCCACCACGTTGAGCACGGTGCCCACCGGGGGGGTGACCAGGCCGATGGCGTTGTTCATGATGAACAGCACACCGAAGTAGATCGGGTCGATGCCTGCGGCCTTGACGACCGGCATCAGCACCGGGGTCAGGATCAGCACGGTGGGCGTCATGTCCATGGCGGTGCCCACGGCCATGACCAGCACCATGATGGCGATCATCAGCAGCATGGGGCTGTCCATCAGGGGCTCGACCAGGCTGACCACTTGCGAAGGCAGGTCGGCCACGGTGATCAGCCAGGCCGAGACCATGGCGGCGGCCACCAGGAACATCACCACGGCGCTGGTTCGG
>JBEGRT010000396.1:0-5024 GCA_041180305.1 Pseudomonadota bacterium | reverse complement strand
AGGCCACGCCTCGGTCGGCCAGGTGGCCCACCAGGCGGGCGGTGGCGGCCGGGTCCACATCGAACAGCCGCAGGGTGTGGATGCCGGCCAGGTGGTGAAAGGCCAGGGCCTGGAACTCGCTTTGCGCGCCATTGCCGATCAGGGCCATCACGCGGCTGTCGGGGCGGGCCAGCACGCGCGCGGCCAGCACCGAGGTGGCCGCCGTGCGCAAGGCCGTGGTCAGCGTGAGCTCACTGAGCAGCTGGGGCGTGCCGGTGTCGACATCGGCCAGCACGCCAAAGGCCATCACGGTAGGCAGGCCCATGCGGCCATTGCCCGGGTGGCCGTTCACGTACTTGAAGGAGTAGGTGGTGCCGTCGGAAATGGGCATCAGCTCGATCACGCCGCCCGGGGAATGCGCGGCCAGGCGCGGGCATTTGTCGAACTGGCCCCAGCGCAGGAAATCTTCCTGCAGGCAGGCCATCAGGCCTTGCAAGGTGGTGACCAGGCCCTGGCGCCGCACCAGGGTGGCGACGTCTTCGACGCTGAGGAAACGGGTGGGAACTCGGTGGTGCAGCATGGCCAGCCCTCCTTGCCTGAGCCCAGTGTGGCAGAGGTGGCTGGCAAAGCAAATGCACAAAACTGCTTCACTTTGGCCAGAAGATTGCCAAAATGGCAGCCATGATTGGCGAAATGACGCAAGGCTCCCATGGACCCTCTCGACCGTGACCTGATCTCGCTGCTGCGGCAGGATGCCCGCCTGAGCGTGGCCACCCTGGCCGACAAGCTGCAGGTGTCGCGCGGCACCGTGAGCAACCGCATCCGCAAGCTGGAAGACAGCGGCGTGATCACGGGCTACACCGTGCGCCTGCGCCCGGACAGCCACCCGGCCCAGATCCGGGCCTGGATGAGCATTGCCGTGGAAGGCAACGACATGCGCACCGTGATCGCCAAGCTGCTGGGCGAACCCGGCGTGGCCGCCCTGCACGACACCAACGGCCGCTGGGACCTGCTGGCCGAACTGCGGGCCGACCACCTGGCCGGCCTGTCCCAGGTGCTCGAACGCATCCGCCTGATCCGGGGCATCAGCAGCACGGAAACCAGCATCCACCTGGAAACCTACCGAACGGCCGGTTGAAGGGAAGGTTGAAGGGCCTCACCCTGGCACCCCCGCTTTGAGCGGCCGGGTCTGCACGGAGCACGCAAATCCGAATGGCGGGCACTTCACATTCAGGCTTGAATGGCAGCGATCATTACTTTTGCTGTTGCCATGACTGCCTCCTCGTCCCGCCGCCGTTTCCTGGGCACCGCGCTGTTGCAGTCGGCCGCACTGGGGGGTCTGTCCACCCTGAGCGTCAAGGCCCAGGCCGCCAACGGCACCACGCGGCTTGACCCTGCCGCCGTGGCCCCCGCCCAGCCGCTGGGCAGCCTGGGGCAGGTGCCCGTGGTGGTGGTGGGCTCGGGCTATGGCGCGGCCGTGAGCGCCTTGCGCCTGGCCGAAGCCGGCGTGCCCGTGGTGATGCTGGAGATGGGCCGCCTGTGGTCACAACCGGCTGACGACGGCCGCATCTTCTGCAAGACCCTGTCGCCTGACGGGCGCGCCATGTGGTTCAAGGACCGCACCGAAGCCCCGCTGCAAACCTTCCTGGGCCTGGATGTGATCAACCGCAAGATCCCGCGCTATGCCGGTGCGCTCGACCGCGTGAACTACCCCGGCATCAGCGTGTACCTGGGGCGGGGTGTGGGCGGCGGCTCGCTGGTCAACGGCAGCATGGCCGTCACCCCCAAACGCAGCTATTTCGAGAGCGTGCTGCCCGAGGTGAATGCCGACGAGATGTACCAGCGCTGGTTCCCGCTGGCCAACCGCACGCTGGGCGTGAACCTGGTCGACCCCGCCTGGTTCGAAACCGCACGCTGCCAGCGCTATGCCCGCGTGGCCCGTGACGCCGCGCACCGCTCGGGCTTCAAGACCACCTTCGTGCCCTCGGTGTACGACACCGCCTACCTGCAACGCGAAGAGGCCGGCGAGGTGCCGCGTTCGGCCCTGGCGCAAGAGGTGATCTACGGCAACAACCACGGCAAGCGCAGCCTGGACAAGACCTACCTGGCCGATGCCATGGCCACAGGCCGGGTCAGCCTGTACACGCTGCACCAGGTGCTGCGCATTCGGCGCGAGGCCACAGGGGCCTACCTGCTCGATGTGCGCCAGATCGACGAGAACGGGCAGGTTCTGGCCGAGGTGCAGCTGCGCTGCGGTGCCCTGTTCCTGGGCGCGGGCAGCGTGGGCACCAGCGAGCTGCTGGTGAAAGCGCGCGACACGGGCGACCTGCCCGGCCTGAACGACGAGGTGGGCCGCGGCTGGGGCCACAACGGCAACGTGATGGGCGCACGCAGCAACCCGGTGTGGCTGCCCACGGGCACCTTGCAGAGCACCATGCCCTTCATGGGCATTGACGACTGGGACCACCCCACGCGGCCGGCTTTTGTCGAGATCACGCCCCTGCCCACCGGCATCGAAAACTGGGCCAGCATGTACCTGGGCGTGACACGCAACCCCGAACGCGCCACCTTCCGCTACAGCGCCAGCACCGGCCAGGTGGCACTCGACTGGCGCCGTGAACAGAACGCCACCAGCGTGGCCACGCTCAAGGCCCTGCTCGACGTCATCAACACCAAAGAGGGCACGCGCTACCGCACCGACCTGTTCGGCGGCGGGCGGGCCTTTGCCGACGACTTCACCTACCACCCGCTGGGCGGCTGCCTGCTGGGCCGCGCCACCGACGACATGGGCCAGCTCAAGGGCTGCCCCGGCCTGTACGTGAACGACGGCAGCCTGATCCCCGGCAGCGTGGGCGTGAACCCCTTCGTGACCATCACGGCGCTGGCCGAGCGCAACATCGCCCGCATCCTAGCCCATTGGGCCACCCCCAAGTGAACACTCGCCACGCACGGGCCCAAGGCGTATCGTGTGGCGCACCAGATTCAAGGGGAACCCCATGGGACTTTTCGATTCGATCGCCGGCCAGGTGCTCGGCCAGCTCACACAAGGCAGCGAGCAAGGCGGCCTGCTGCAGGCCGTCGGTGGCCTGATCAACAGCCACCCCGGGGGCCTGCAAGGGCTGGTGCAGGCCTTTGAACAGCAGGGCCTGGGCGGCGTGGTGGCCTCGTGGGTGGGCACCGGGCAGAACCTGCCCGTGACCAGCGATCAGATCCAGGCCGTGCTGGGCAACCAGCAGGTGGCCGCCATCGCCCAGAGCCTGGGCTTTTCACCGCAAGAGGCTTCGGCCAAGCTGGCCGAATTCCTGCCCCAGGTGGTCGACAAGCTCACCCCCAACGGCAACCTGCCCGAAGCCGGTGGGCTGGACGTGGCCAGCGTGCTGGGCGGCCTGCTGGGTGGCTTGAAGGGCTGAGCGCCCCTCGGGCTCAGGCGCCCGCTTTCACCCGATGCAGGGCGCACAGCTTGTGGCCGTCCGGGTCACGCACATAGGCCAGGTACATGGCGCCCAGGGCGCCTTCGCGCAGGCCGGGCGGCTCTTCGATCGAGGTGCCGCCATGGGCCACGGCCGTGTCGTGGAAAGCGCGCACCTGTTCGGGCGAGTTGCACTTGAAGCCGAAGGTGGCGCCGTTGGCCACGGTGGCCGGCTCGCCGTTGATGGGCTCGACCACGCTGAAGGTGTTGCCGTCGTGGCGGTAGAAGATGCGGGTGTGGCCCGTGGCGTTCTGGTTGGCCACGCCAGCCGGTGAACCGAGCACGGCCAGCACCGCGTCATAAAAGCGCTTCGAGCGCTCGATGTCGTTGCTGCCCACCATGATGTGACTGAACATCGCTTCGTCTCCTGTTGGAAGCCAGAAAGGGTGGGCTGACTCTACTGCAAGAAGCCCCTCAGCCCAGGTCGGGGGCGGGCTCGCCTTCGGTGTGACCCTCTGCCTGGCCTTCTGAGTGGCGCTCAGGCTCGGTGGTGGTGAGGATTTCCTCCAGCACCGAGGTGGCGTAGTTGCCCGCCGGCAAGGCGAACTCCAGCACCAGCTGATCGGGCTGCGGCCAGGCCCAGCGCATCTCGGCCGGGTGCGCCACCAGGGCGCGGCGGTCTTGTTCCAGGCCCGCGTGTTCCATGCCGTCGCACAAGGTGGCATGGCGCGCCACCACGCTGTTTTCCAGCGCCTGCGCCGCATCGGTCGTGGCCACGCGGCCGCGGCCCCACATCGGGCCGGTCGGGCGGCCCTGAGCGTCCATCACATCACCGCTCAGGCTCTGGCCCCACAGGCCCTGGGCAATGCGCAACGCCAGCACCTCGTTGAACACAAAAGAGCGCACCGCCGACAGGTAGAGGCCTTTCTTCTTGGGGTTGCGCACGCGGATCTCGCGCGCCAGCATGGCCCGGCCCTGCTCGACATTGCCGCCGTCGAAACCAAAGCGCTGGGCACCGAAGTAATTGGGCACGCCCTTTTCCGCGATGGCGGCCAGGTTCGCCTCGATGGCCTGGCGGTCGCCCACCACATCGCGCAGGGTGATGCGGAAGTGGTTGCCTTGCAGATCGCCCGGGCGCAGCTTCTTCACATGGCGGCTTTGCGCCAGCACCTTGAACTCCGGGTGCTGGAGGTGGGTCAGGTCAGGCACCTCGCCCTTGGGCAGGTAAATGCTGAACCACTGCCGCGTGATGGCGTAGCGGTCTTTCAGGCCGGCATAGCCCACATCGCGTTCCTGCACGCCCACGGCATGGGCCAGCTGCAAGGCCACATAGGCCGTGTTGGCGCCGTTCTTCTCGATGTCCAGCCACAGGTGCTCGCCCTCGCCCGAGGGCAGCTGCAGCGGCAACTCGGTGACCATGAAGTCGGCGTTGTGCTGCTTGAGGATGGCGCTGGCGCCACTGGCAGGGTAGGCATGGGGCCAGGGCGGCAGGCAGGTGCGCAACGGGTCGATCATGGAAGCTTGACGGCAAACGTAACATCCGCCCAACCTCGGGAGGCTTGACGGCATTCAAGAGAAATTCCGCTCCAGTATGCCTTTCCTCCCGCTGGGCACCGGGGGCACTGCATCCTTGCGC
>JBEGRT010000395.1:0-2694 GCA_041180305.1 Pseudomonadota bacterium | reverse complement strand
GCAACTGCTCGGACTCGCGGCGCGCCACCATGGGGTACCAGATGGCATAGGTGCCCGTGGGGAAGCGCACCATGGCCTCCTTGAGCGCCTGCTGCACGCGGCGGTAGTCGTCCTTGTTTTCGTAAGGCGGGTCGATGTGCACCAGGCCGCGTTTGGGTGGCGGCGGCAGGCAGGCCTTCAGGCCCGCGAAGCCATCGGCCACCTGCAGGCTCACGCCGCGCTTCACATCGGCGAAGTGCGCGGCCAGGGCGCGGCTTTCGGTCGAGTGCAGCTCGTACATGCGCAGGTGGTCGCCCGGGCGCAGCATCTGCGCGGCCAGCTGGGGCGAGCCGGGGTACCAGCGCAGGTCAGCGCCTTCGTTGCACACCTGGATCTGCTGGACCAGGGCCTTGAGGGCTTCCGGCAACCCGGATTTGCGAGCCGCCCAGAGCGTGTGAATGCCCGTGCTGGCTTCGCCACTCTTGGCAGCGAAGCCGGTCGTCAGGTCATACAGGCCGCCACCCGCATGGGTGTCGACCACCCAGAAGGCCTTGTCCTTCTGTGCCAGGTGCGCCAGAAGCTGCACCAGCACCGTGTGTTTGAGGACGTCGGCGTGATTGCCGGCGTGAAAGCCGTGTCGGTAACTGAACATGCCCGCAAGGGTACCACCCGAAAGGAAACACCATGAGCAAGAAAATCGCAGTTGTCTATTTCAGCGGCTACGGCCACACCCGCCGCATGGCCGAATCGGTCGCACAGGGCGCTGGCGCCCAGCTGGTCGAAGTGGATGCCGAAGGCAACGTGGCCGAGGCCGGCTGGGCCACGCTGAACGCGGCCGATGCCATCATCTTCGGCGCGCCCACCTACATGGGCAATGTGCCCTGGCAGTTCAAGAAGTTCCTCGATACCAGCTCGAAGATCTGGTTCACCCAAGGCTGGAAGGACAAGATTGCGGCGGGCTTCACCAACAGCGCTTCGATGAACGGCGACAAGCAAAGCACCTTGCAGTACCTGATGACCGTGTCGATGCAACACAGCATGATCTGGGTGGGCACGGGCCTGATGCCCAGCAACAGCAAGGCTGCCACTCGCAACGACGTGAACTACGTGGCCGCGTTCAGTGGCGCCATGGCTGCCACGCCTTCAGATGCCAGCGTGGAAGAGATGCTGCCGGGCGACCTGGAAACCGCGCGTTTGTTCGGAGCGCGTGTGGCTGCTGTGGCGGCTAAATTCTCGGCCTGATTTTTTGAAGGCATGACATGACCACCACCCCGAAACTGCTGCTCATCTCGGGCAGCGCCCGCGAAGGCTCGCTGAACCAGCGTCTGGTGCAACTGGCCGGCCGCAAGGCCCAGGCCCTGGGCGCCAGCGTGACCTCGGTGGACCTGCGGGCGTTGAACCTGCCGGTCTATGACGACGACCTGCTGGCCCGTGAGGGCATGCCTGCCGGTGCACTCCAGCTGCGCGAGCTGTTCGCCAGCCATGACGGCCTGCTGCTGTCGTGCCCCGAGTACAACGCGCTGCCCACGCCCTTGCTGGTCAACAGTTTCGACTGGTTGTCGGTGGTCAAGGCCGAGGGCAGCCTGCCCGGGGGCACGGGCGCCACGGCTGGCAAGCCGGTGGGCCTGCTGGCAGCCTCGCCCGGTGCGCTGGGTGGCATCCGCCAGCTGCCCATCGTGCGCACCTACCTGAGCACCAACTTCGCCATGGTGGCCGTGCCCGAGCAGATGGCCTTGGGGTCTGCGGGCGATGCCTTTGACGCCGCGGGCAACCTCATCCGCGAGCCGATGGACCAGATGCTCGACAAGGTGGTGGCCTCGGTGGTGCGTCAGGCGCGCTGGCGCCTGCAGGGCTGAGAGCAGGCCTGTACGCAGACCTGATAGCGGCGCTGGCTCGGCTCAATCCGTGGGCTGATCCAGCAGCCGCAGGAAGGCCCTCACAGGGGCCAGTGTCACGAAGGGGGCTTCTTCCTGGGGCAGGTGCCCCAGGTTCGGGAACACCACCTTCGTGCAAGCGGGGATGTCTTCGCAGAAGCGGTGTGCCCACTCCTCGGGCACCATGCGGTCCTTGCCTCCCCACAGCACCAGGGTCGGTTGCTTGATCATCCGGATGCTCTGCTGCTTGGCCCCGGGCTCGGCCTGGTCCATGCGCTGGAACAGGGCGCGGCGGTTGCCCACCCGCAGGTTCAGCTCGAAGTAGCGATCGATCAGCACCTCGTTGACCTTCTCAGGGTCACCGAACACATTGCGCACGCTCGAGGCGATGATGCTGCGTGGCAGGATGCGCTCGGACACCCAGCGCAAGGTGCGGGCACCTGCAATGGTGAAGGCAATCGGCTGGCTGAAGCGCGACAGCTTGTAGCCGTCGGCATCGACCAGGATCAGGGCCTTGACGCGGTCAGGCGCCAGCAGGGCCGTCTGCCAGGCGATCTCTCCGCCCAGGGCATTGCCCCCCAGGATCACCTGCTTGACGTTCAGGGCGTCAAGCAGGCGCAGCGTGAAGCGCGTGTAGGCCTCGATGCGGTATTCACCTTGCGGGCTGGGGCCGGTCAGGCCGAAGCCTGGCAGGTCGACCGTGATCACGCGGCGGCGCTCGGACAGCAACTGCTGCCACACCTCCCAGCTGTGCAGGCTGGACGACATGCCGTGCATGAGCACGATGGGCCGCGGGTCGTCTCGCGGGCCCACATCGCGGTAGTGCACCTGCATGCCATCG
>JBEGRT010000394.1:0-4897 GCA_041180305.1 Pseudomonadota bacterium | reverse complement strand
GCGTCGAACAGGTCCATGTGGTACATGAGCGCCACGCCGCTGATCAGCAGGGCAAAAGCGATGGGCATCCCAAGCGCCATGGCGCCCAGCAGAGACCCGAGGAAGATGGTGATGGTCATGGGTGTCCTTGTGGGGCAGCGAGGGAGGTCACTTGGCAGAGGCCTGTTGGGCTTCCACCGCAGTCATGTCTTCTGACTCCTGGGTCATGATCAGTTCGTCATCGCTGAGGCGACCGGTCAGCACCAGCACCATGTCGCGCACGATGATCAGTGCGGCAGAGGCTCCGAAGACCACACCCGAGGCGTAGAAGATGGCCATCGAAGCGCCCGTGGTGGGGGCCTGCACGTCCATGTTGATCTGGGCCTGCTCCAGGCTGCCCTTGAACAGCAGCCAGGTCACGTACAGCATGAGCACCTGCGAGATCAGCAGGCAGGCGCGCTTGCCACCTGCCGGCAGGCGGCTGACCAGCATGTCGGTGCCCAGGTGCTTGCGGTCTTTCAGCAGCACCACGGCGCCCAGGAAGGTCAGCCAGATGAAGAACCAGCGCGAGACCTCTTCCGACATCGTGATGCCCGAGTTGAAGCCGTAGCGCAGGACGACGTTGCCGAACACCAGGACGACCATGCCAAACATCAGCAAGGCCAGCAGCACATCAATGAATTTGCAGTAGCGATCGATCCAGATCTGCATGAGGGAACTCCGAAGAAGGGCGGCATTCGGGCGCAAGCCTGGCTGCCATCCGATGGCCCGAATAATGTACGAACCAGTTCGTTCCGTAATCGGTGTTTGCCCTAGGTCAAACTGGCGCACCCGCGAAGACGCCACCGACAGGCGAAAAAAAAGCCACCCGAAGGTGGCTGTCTGGGGCCCTGCATGGCCCGGAATCAGAGTGGTTGTGATGCAGGCGTCAGGCCTGCACGTGGCGCACCACCATGTCGACGATGCTGGCGCGGCGCATGGCCTGAACGGCGGGCGATTTCAGGTCGCGCTTGAAGATCAGCGAGAAGGTGTGCCGGTTCGACACCGTGAAAAAGCACAGGGCGCTGATGGACATGTGCAGCTCGACCGGGTCCAGCCCCTTGCGGAACACGCCCTCGGCACACCCGCGCTCGTACACCCGGGTCAGGCCTGAGATGGCCGGTGTGTTGAGCTTCTGGATGATGTTGGACTGCGCCATGAACTCGCCGTTGTGGATGTTTTCGTTCATGACCAGACGGATGAAATCGGGGTTGCCGACCTGGTAATCGAAAGTGAACTCCACGAGGCGACGCAGGGCCTCCATGGGGGGCAGGTCGTCGAGCTTGAGCTCGCTTTCAATGGCCCGGATGCGCGAGTACTCGTTCTCCAGCACGGCGATGTACAGCCCCTCCTTGCTGGTGAAGTGGTAGTAGATCATCCGCTTGCTGGTGTGCGTGAGCGCGGCGATTTCGTCGATGCGCGCGCCGGCAAAGCCCTTGTCTGCGAACTCGCGGGTGGCCACCTCCAGGATGTTCTGGCTGGTGCGATCGGGATCGTTCCCTCGCTCGGATGCGGGCGGCCGACCGCGTCGGGGCGTGCTGGGCTTGGGGTCGGAAGCCTCTGGTCTGGAACTGCTCATGGCGGGCTTTTCAAGGTGACGGGCGATGTGGACTTGATGACCAAACGGTTCATTGTGCACCGCGAACGGTGGCGTTCACAGTACCCGAACGAGGTGCTTGTCCCAAGGCCCCTTGTTCCTTTGCGCTCGTGCCGGCATACCCATCAGGGTTACCCCTCATGATTCAATAACGAACTAGTTCGTACATTAATGGCACCGTGAATCCAAATCCCCGTGCGTGGCCACCCGCTGCGTGTCTGGGGGTCCTCATCTGTCACCCGCCATGAACACCCCCCTCCGTCCAGAAGTGGCCACACAGGCCACCCCCGTCAAATTGCTGATGGGCCTGATCGGCGCTGGCATCCAGCGATCCCTGACCCCGGCCATGCAGGAAGAAGAGGCGCGCCAGCAGGGCCTGCGCCTGCACTACCAGCTGATCGACCTGGATGTCACGGGTGCCAGCCCCGAAGTGCTGCCCACCCTGATCGATGCGGCCCGCGTGATGGGCTACGCGGGTCTGAACGTGACCTTCCCTTGCAAGCAGACGGTGATCCCGCTGCTCGACGAGCTGTCTGACGAAGCGGCAGCCATCGGCGCCGTCAACACCGTGGTCTGCCGTGGGGGCCGACTGGTCGGCCACAACACCGACTGCTCGGGCTGGAGCTTCGGCTTCAAACGTGGCCTGCCCGATGCCGACCTGGGCCGTGTGGTGTTGCTCGGTGCTGGCGGTGCCGGTGCCGCCATCGCCCATGCCGTGATGCGCCTGGGGGCGCCGCAACTCGTGGTGGTCGATCAGGACCCGGCCCGTGCCGCCGACCTGGTGGGCCGACTCGATGCCTGCTACGGCGTGGGCCGGGCCCAGGCCCAGGCCGACATCGCCGTGGCCATGAATGGCGCCACCGGCCTGATCCACGCCACGCCCACCGGCATGGACAAGCTGCCCGGCCTGCCGCTGCCGGCTGAGTTGCTGCGCCGCGAAATGTGGGTCAGCGAGGTGGTGTATTTCCCGCTGGAGACCGAATTGCTGAAAGTGGCCCGCGCCAAGGGCTGCCGCACGGTGGACGGCGGTGGCATGGCCGTGGGCCAGGCCGTCGGTGCCTTCGAGCTGGTCACTGGCCTGAAGCCGGATGCCGAGCGCATGCAGCGCCATTTCCTGACGCTGATCGGGCACCGCCCGGCAGCTGCCGCCTGACCCCTGGTCCGTTCCACAAGGAGACTTCCATGGCCAACATCGACCGCGAACACATCGGCGCGACCGCCAACCCCCTGGGCATGAACGGCATCGAGTTCATCGAGTTTTCCACCCCCAAGCCCCAGGCCCTGGGCCAGGTGCTGGAAATGATGGGCTTTCGTCCGGTGGCCCGGCACCGTTCGCGTGAGGTGCTGCTGTACCGCCAGGGCGAGATGAACATCATCATCAATGCCCACCCGCGGGGCCGCACCGCACTGGGCGACCAGAAGGACGTGCCGCAGATCGCGGCCATTGCCTTGCGCGTGCGCGACGCCGCCGAGGCCTACCAGCGTGCCCTCGACCGCGGCGCCTGGCCCATCGACAGCGTGGTGCAGCCCATGGAGCTGCACATCCCCTCGGTGCACGGCGTGGGTCACAGCCGCATCTTCTTCGTCGATCGCTACAAGGAGTTCTCGATCTACGACGTGGACTTCGTGCCCATCCCCTCGGTCGATCGGCAGCCGGCACCGCTGTGCGATTTCCGTTTCTTCGGCATCGTGCAGTACATCGGCGCCGACCGTCTGGCCGACTGGACCGAGTTCTACGGCGAGCTGTTCGGCTTCGAGCCCGTGCCCGACGAGCAGCGCTTCGGCATCATGCCCAAGGGCCGCGTGCTGCGCAGCCCCTGCGGCAGCTTCTTCCTGCAGTTGATCGAGCCCGAGCCGGGCGCCTGGGAAGTGGACAACCACGAGTGCCTGGAGCGCATCGCCCTGAGCGCGCCCGACGTGCTGGGCGCCGTGCGCACCCTGCAGGAGCGTGGCGTGACCTTCACCGACAACGCCCACGTGCACCCCGAGCACCGGGGCGCCCTGACCAACACCTACCTCGGCGGTGTCAGCTTCGAGCTGGTGCACCGTGAGGCCGATGCCGCCTGAACCAGGAGCCCGCCATGAAGCCAAGCATTGCTGATTTCGGCATGGACACCATCTCGCTGGGCGGCGGGCTGGACGTGAAGCTGCGCGCCATCCGCGAAGCGGGGTTCGGGCAGGTCATGCTGTCGGCCCGCGACCTGGTGCAGCACCACGGCGGGGTCGATGAGGCCATTGCCATCGTGCGCGACAGCGGCCTGCGGGCCACCGGCTTTCAGGTGCTGCGTGACTTCGAGGGCCTGTCGGGCCACCTGCACGAGTACAAGGTGGATGTGGCCCGCTCCATGATGGAGATGTGCGCGGCCCTGGGTTGCAAGGTGCTGCTGGCCTGTTCCAGCACTTCTCAGCACGCCACACAAGAGCCCGAGGCCCTGGTGCGCGACCTGCGCAAGCTGGCCATGCTGGCCGTGCCGCTGGGCATCAAGGTGGCCTACGAGGGACTGTCGTGGGGCCGCACGGTCAACGAATACCACACGGCCTGGGAGCTGGTGGAGCAGGCCGATTGCCCCAACCTGGGCCTGGGCATCGACTCGTACCACATCTTCGCCACGCAGACCTCGCTGGACATGCTCGACGAGGTCGATGCCCGCAAGATCTTCCTGGTGCAGTTGTCCGACTTCATGTGGAACGAGGTGCGCACCGTGGAAGAGCGCATCACCACCGCCCGCCACTTCCGCGTGTTCCCCGGCGAAGGCGTGCACAGCCAGCAGATTGCCGAGCTGGTGATCAAGCTCGACCAGATGGGCTATGCCGGCGACTACAGCTTCGAGGTGTTCAACGACGACTACCAGGCCATGCCGCCCGACCTGGTGGCCCGTCGCGCCCACCGTTGTGCCAGCTGGCTGGCCGACGATGTGCTGCAGCGCGCCACCCCGTTGCCCAGCCAGATGAGGCTGCGCCGCCGGATGTGACAAGGGGCCCCGAGGGGCCCCTTTTTCACTTCTTTTGTGCCAGACGCTTGCCGCGGGCCCGGATGTTCAGGGCTTCGACCGCCAGCGAGAAACCCATGGCTGCGTAGATGTAGCCCTTGGGCAGGTGTACTTCGAAGGCTTCGGCGGTCAGGGCCATGCCCACCATCACCAGGAAGGCCAGGGCCAGCACCTTCACCGAGGGGTGTGCATCGACGAACTCGCCGATGGGCTTGGCGGCAAACAGCATCACGCCGACCGAAGCGATCACGGCCGCGATCATCACGGGCAACTGATCGACCATGCCCACCGC
>JBEGRT010000393.1:0-3285 GCA_041180305.1 Pseudomonadota bacterium | reverse complement strand
TTACCCAGGATCACACCCTGGTCGCTGGTGGGCTTGGCCAGCACGCCCTGAGCCGTCTGCAAGGGCAGCTTGAGTTCTTCAGCCACCGCCTTGAGCGAATCCGATTGTTCGTACACGGAGTTGGTGAACTTCTCAGCCACTTCCGCGTACATGCGCTGCGCCAGCTGCTTGCGGGCATCGGCTTCGATTTCAGCGCGCACTTGCTCGAAGGTCAGCGTGTCGCCGCCACGCACATCGGTCAGCTGGATGATGTGGTAGCCGAAATCGGATTCGACCAGGCCGCTGATTTCGCCCTTCTTCAGTGCGAAGGTGGCGTCTTCAAAAGGCTTGACCATGGCGCCACGGCCGAAGAAATCGAGGTCGCCGCCATTGGCCGCAGAGCCCTCATCTTCCGAATTCTTGCGGGCCATCTCCGCGAACGATGCCGGGTTCTTGCGCACTTGCGCCAGCAGGGACTCGGCCTTGGCCTTGGCTGCCTTGCGGGCCTCAGGGGCGGCGCTCGAATCGGCCTTGATCAGGATGTGGCTGGCGCGGCGCTCTTCAGCGCGGGCATATTTGCCAATGTTGTCCTGGTAAGACTTGCGCAGCTCTTCCTCGGACACCACAGCCCGCGATTTCAGCGAGTCCAGATCCAGCACCAGGTACTCGATGTCGGCCTTTTCCGGCTGGGTGAACACATCGTTCATGCCCGGCTCGGCAAAGAACTTGCGCAGCTGCTCTTCCGTGGGGTTGAGCTGGGCCACATAGGCCTTGGCCTCAAACGGCAGCCACTGCACATCGCGCACCTGGAACAGCGCATCGACCGCCAGCTTGTTGACCGTGTCAGACGCCATGCCGGTGCCGACCACTCCGGAGGTGACCTGCATCATCGTCAGTTGCTGGCGGATGCGTTCGGTCAGTTGCGCCGAGGTCATTCCCTGGGCTTCCAGCAGCTTGGTGTTGAGCGTGCCATCCGGGTTGCGCAGCGACGCGAAATCGGGCGAGGTGGCGAACAGGCGCAGGATGCGCGAATCGGCCGTGCGGATGCGCTGGTCATTGACCGCGGCGATCAAGGTGTAGTCCTCGACCAGCGAATCCAGGGCCTGGCGCTTGACTTCGGGCGAATCGAGCTTGCTCACGTCCAGCTGAGGATTGCGGGCACGAGCCTGCTCCACCATGCGGCGATGGGCATTGTCCATCTCGGCCATCGAGACCTTCTGGCCGCCGACCTTGGCCACGACATCATCTTCCGTGAGGAACTTGTCATAGCCCTGGATCCCGAAGATCACGAACGATGGAAGGATCAGGATCAGAAGGATCAGCTGAAGGATGCGCGTGTTGTTGCGAACGAAATCAAACATGACCAGCCTATGGTGGGGCGCTGTGCCTGCTGGCCAGCGCCGTGTGTGTTCTGCAGCCTCGGATGGCACAAAGGCGAACCATGGTTCGCCTTTGTCTGTGTCGGGTCGTCTGGTGGGTGCTGAGGGGCTCGAACCCCCGACCTACGCCTTGTAAGGGCGCCGCTCTACCAACTGAGCTAAGCACCCGAGCACGGACGTGAAGTGTAGTTCAGTTCACAGCGTCTTTCAGACCCTTGCCAGGGCGAAACTTTGGAATCTTCGCCTTGCGGATGTTGATCTCGTCGCCCGTGCGTGGGTTGCGCCCCGTGCGCGCCGGGCGAGTGGACACTGCGAAAGTGCCAAAGCCAACGAGCGACACCGACTCACCCTTCTTGAGGGTGGTTTCGACGCCACTGATCACGGCCTCCAGGGCTCGCCCCGCCGCAGCCTTGGAAATATCAGCCTGGCGGGCGATGTGCTCGATCAATTCTGCCTTGTTCACGGGCGACCTCTCTGCGAACCACTTGAAGACTTGAAAATCATTCTAGGGCGAAAGGCCATGCCACCCGTTTGCGTTGGCGCACGTGGATGCACCGTTGACAGTTCAATGGCTGGCGTGCTTGTTGGCGCGCCACTCCAGCGTCATCGCGCCTTGGCCACGATGTCGGGGATGGACTTGCGCAGGTAGTACACAATCGACCAGATCGTGAGACCGCACGCCACCCAGATCAGCCCAGTGCCGAGTTCACGGGTGTGGGCCACATGGGGCAGGTTCAGGCCGGTGGGGCCGTCGTAGAGCAGCAACACGATGGCCGCCATCTGGGCCGCGGTTTTCAGCTTGCCCAGCATGTGCACGGCCACGCTGCGCGAGGCGCCGATCTGGGCCATCCATTCACGCAAGGCCGAAATGGCAATCTCGCGACCGATGATGATGAGTGCGACCATGGCCGACACCCGGCCCATTTCGAGCAGGATCAGCAGCGAGGCGCACACCAGGAATTTGTCGGCCACCGGATCGAGGAAGGCGCCGAAGGCAGAGGTCATGTTCAGGCGGCGAGCCAGCCAGCCGTCAAGCCAGTCTGTGAAGGCCACCGCAATGAACAGCACGCTGGCCGCGATGTTGACCTCGGCGGGCGCCCAGGGCAGGTAAAACACGCCCACGATGAGGGGGATGGCCACGATGCGGGCCCAGGTGAACAACGTCGGCAGATTCCAGAACATGGGGATATTGTGCACGGGTTCATGCCTGCATTGAGCACCTTGCCCCGCGCATCAGCGGTCCAGCGTCATGGGTTTGAAACGCCGGTCGTCGTTGAACAGGAAAGTTTCATTGAACTGCCAGGGCTTGGGCAGGCGGGACACGTCACCAAACGGGGCCGCACGGCGGATCGCCTTCATGGCGATGTCGACCGTGTCGCGCGCCTGCTTGGGGTAGCGCATCACGTCGAGGCGTTTGATGCTGCCGTCGGCATTCAGCTCGATGGTGATCACGGGCACCGCCAGCAGGATGTCCTGCGGGCGTCCTGTGTGGGTGATGTCAGGGTTGGCAGCCACCAGGCGACGGGCCGCCTGCAGGCGGGCGTCGGCCCACGAGCGCGGCGTGGCGGGAGGACCGAGCACAGGCTCTCGCGCCCCGGTGGTGCCTGGCGATGCACCGCCGGGCTTGCCCGTGGGGCGAGAGGCATCCTTGCCGGAGCTGCCTGCACCGCCCTGAGGGCCTGGCGCTGAGCCCCCACCCAGGTTGGCACAACCGGCGATCAGGGCGCTCCACCCAGCCAGAGCGCCCGCGGCCAGGGCCACGGCGGTGAATCGGCGCTGGTGGCCAGGGTCATTGCGCGGGTCAGTGGAGTGCACGGTAGATCTCCTCGGCCAGGTCTCTGGAAATGCCGTCGACGGTGGCCAGTTCGTCGATGCTGGCGCCTTGCACACCCCGCACGCCACCGAAGCGCTGCAGGAGGCGGGCTCG
>JBEGRT010000392.1:0-2856 GCA_041180305.1 Pseudomonadota bacterium | reverse complement strand
TCGCCTCGGTCGGCAAGACCATCCAGGTGCAGACCTCCTACCTGCAGTTCCCGCTGGCCGCGGCCAATGCAGTGGTGCTGCTGGCCGTGGTGCTGATGATCATCGCCGGGCTGAACCGCCTGGTGGACCTGCGAAAAGAACTGTGACCCACCCCCTACGCGCTCCGCGCGCCCCCTCAAGGGGGCACCACCAGTGGCCTGGCGAAGCCAGATCCACGGTGGTCGCTCGATCACACCGCGCAGTGCGTGCCTCATCAGCATTGTTCAACCTTGGAGCCATCCCATGAGATCGCGCAGCTTCTATCCCCTGGCGGCCGTCTTCGGGCTGTATGTGCTGTTCTTGTACGGCCCGGTGTTCACCATCTTTGCCCTGAGCTTCCAGGGCCCTGACGGCGGGCTGACCTTCCCCATGCAGGGCACTTCGCTGCACTGGTACCGCGAGCTGTTCGCGGGCCTGGGCGTGGTCGACATCTCGGCGGCCCTGAAGCGCTCGTTCGGGCTGGGCTTTGTGGTGATGGCGCTCACGGTGCTGCTGTCGCTGCTGGCCGGGCTGGCCTTTCGCAAGGGCTTCAAGGGCGCCGGCCTGCTGTTCTACAGCTCGGTGGCCAGCCTGATCATGCCCAGCATCATCATCTCGCTGGGCATTGGCCTGCAGTTCCGCCTGTTCGACGAAGGCATCAAGGCGCTGCTCACCCAGTGGGAATGGACCGACACGCTGGAGAACTACACCACGCTGATGGGCCTGTACACCTCGGGCCTGGGCGCGCACCTGACCTGGACCTTGCCGTTTGGCATGCTGATCATGTTCGCGGTGTTCAACCGCTTCAACCCGGCCTATGAAGAAGCGGCCCGCGACCTGGGTGCCACGCCCTGGCAGAGCTTCCGGCACGTGGTGCTGCCCCTGACCTTGCCCTCGCTGGTGGGGGTGGGCATGTTCGGCTTCACCCTGAGCTGGGACGAGATCGCGCGCTCGTCGCAGGCCATCGGTGACGTCAACACCCTGCCGCTGGAGTTGCAGGGCCTGACCACCACCGTGACCACGCCGTCCATCTACGCGCTGGGCACGCTCACCACCGTGGTGTCACTGGCCGTGATCGGCCTGGCGCTGCTGGGCGTGGCCCTGTCGCGCCGTGGCGCCCGCCGCTGATGGGCGCGCCCATGGCCGTTGATCGAACCCCTTGACCTGGAGACCGACATGCCTCGCCGAGCCGCGCCCGATGCCTCCCCTGCGCCCGATGCCGACCTGAGCCTCGACGGCTTCGAGGGCCCCGTGGTGCTGAGTGACGACGACATCCACGAGCGCATCATCGACGCCGTGATCGACCAGCGCCTGCTGCCCGGCACCAAGCTGGTGGAAGACAAGCTGGGCCAGGCCTTTGGCGTGTCGCGCACGCGCATCCGGCAGGTGCTGATCCGGCTGGCGCACGAGCAGGTGGTCACGCTGGAGCCCAACAAGGGCGCCACCGTGGCCCAGCCCTCGGTGGACGACGCCCGCGAGGTGTTCGAGGCCCGCGCGCTGATCGAAGGCGTGCTGGTGCAGCGTTTTCTGGAGCGGGCCACCGTGGCCGATGTGGAGCGGCTGGCCGAGTGCATCGAGGCCGAGGAAGAAGCCCGCCGAGAAGGCGACCAGGCGGCGGCCCTGCGGCTGTCGGGGCGCTTTCACCTGATGATCGCCGAGGTGGCCCAGCACCAGACCTATGAGCGCATGCTGCGCAAGCTGATCTCGCGCACCTCGCTGATCCTGATGAGCTATGCCCCCACCGAGCGGGCGCGCCCGGTGCTGGGCGATGCACCGGTGCGCTGGGTGGACGCCTGCCGGTGCGATGCGCACCGCAACGTGCTGTCGGCGCTGCGGCAGGCGGGCGGCTGGCCCGAGCCCGGACAGCCCCGCGTGCTGGCCACGCGCCTGGGCAGCCCCTGGATGGACGAGGCCACGCGCCGCATGCGGGTGCACCTGCACGAGATCGAATCCGGGTTGTGCTTCAACCAGCCCGAGGCCAGTGGCAACGACCTGCACGAGGTGTTCGCGGCGCCGGCGGAAGCGCCGGGCCGCAAGCGCCAGCGCATCGTGTCGGTGTGAACCGCGCACCGTGGCCATGGCGTCCTTCCTGCTGATCAACCCCAACACCACACAGGCGGTGACCGAGCGGCTGCAGCAGCAGTTGACGGCGCACCTGCATGGCGCGGCCGCCGCACCGGCCCGCCTGCAGGCCTGCACCGCCCGTTTCGGCGCGCCTTACATCGCCGACGCGGCCACCTACCAGGTGGGCGCCCGTGCCGTGCTCGATGCCTTTGACCTGCACGTGGCCGAGCATGGCCAGCCCGCGGCCGTGCTGGTGGGGTGTTTCGGTGACCCGGCCGTGTGGGCCCTGCGCAGCCTGCACCCGCAGGTGCCGGCCATGGGCCTGGCCGAAGCCGCCATGCGCGAGGCCGCGGCCCATGGGCCCTTTGCCGTGGTGACCGGCGGCCACGCCTGGCAGCCCTTGCTGCGCCAGCTGGCCCAGGACCGAGGCCTGGCGGGCCCGCAAGGCCTGGTGGCCGTGCACACGGTCGATGCCACCGGGGGCCAGATGGCCGCCGACCTGACCGCCGCCCAGGCCCTGCTGATGGACGCCGCCCAGGCCTGCCTGCAAGCCCATCCCGGGGTGAAGGCCCTGGTGCTGGGCGGGGCCACCCTGGGTGGCCTGGCCGAGCCCCTGGCCGACAGCCTGGGCCTGCCCGTGGTGGACAACGTGGCCGCCGGCGCGCGCTGGCTGGCCAGGCAAGGCCTGCTCGCCCGCTGACGACGCCGGGCCTGGCCCGCAAGCCCCTGTTCGCGGCAGGGTGGACGCTTCCTTGATTTCGGACAGGATTCCCT
>JBEGRT010000391.1:0-3768 GCA_041180305.1 Pseudomonadota bacterium | reverse complement strand
TGCACGAGCTGATGTGGTAGTCGTGCTGCGAGATGAAGCCGCCGTCACGCATGTTGATCAGCGAAGACTGCAGGGTGGCCTTGGCGCTGCGACCGGCCACCGGGAACAGCTTCTTGGCCGGAGCGCGGTAGCCGGCTTCGTACATGGCCTTGACTTGGGCGATGGCCACGTGCAGCAGCTCGTCCTTGTTCGGCACGATGACGTCGCCGTCGATCAGGAAGCCGTACTTCTTGGCTTCGATGGCCGAGGTGGCGACCTTGGCCATGGCGGCGGCCTGGAAGCCTTCCTTCATGAAGCCGATCAGGTCACCGCCGGTCTGGCCGGACACGCCCTTCGAAGGCTCGAGCTGCTCGGCAGCGCGGCGAGCCAGGTAGGCCAGGCCACCGCCGCCGGGGATCAGGCCCACGCCGACTTCGACCAGACCCACATAGCTTTCCATGGCGGCCACGCGACGCGACGCGTGCACGGCCAGCTCACAGCCACCGCCCAGCGCCAGGCCGTGCATGGCGGCCACGCTCGGCACGTTGCTGTAGCGCAGGCTCAGCATGAAGTCTTGCAGGGCCTTCTCGAACGGGGCGATGGCCTTGCCGCCGCCTTGCATGAAGGCGGGCATCATCGATTGCAGGTCGGCACCGGCCGAGAACGGGCCGTCTTGCGACCAGATCACCAGGCCCTTGTAGCCTTCTTCGGCCAGCTGCAGACCCTGGGTCAGGCCAGCGGTGACTTCGGCCGAGATGGTGTGCATCTTCGACTTGATCGAGGCGATGACCACTTCGTCGTCCAGCGTCCACAGGCGGATGTTGGCGTCTTCGAACAGGGTCTTGCCGGCCACGGCGGCATCGACAGCACCCGAACCGAACACGTCTTCGCGGAAGAACTGGCGCTTGTAGACCGGCAGGTCACGTTGCGGCACGTAGGTCTTCTTGGCGGGGCTCCACGAGCCTTCGGCGGTGTGCACGCCTTCGCGGCCGTCGAACACCCAGGCAGGCAGCGGGGCGTTGCAGATGGCCTTGCCGGCGTCGATGTCGGCCTTGACCCATTCAGCCACTTGCTTCCAGCCGGCTTGTTGCCACAGCTCGAAGGGGCCTTGCTTCATGCCATAGCCCCAGCGCAGGGCCAGGTCCACGTCACGGCAGGTGTCGGCAATGCCTTCGACCGTCACGGCGGCGTAGTGGAAAGCGTTGCGCAGCATGGCCCAGATGAACTGGGCCTGGGGGTTGCTCGACTCACGCAGCAGCTTGACGCGCTCGGCGGCAGGCTTCTTCAGGATGTCGGTCACTTCCTTGTCGGCCTTGTTGCCGCCAGGGATGTAGTCGCCACTCTTGAGGTCGAACTGGAAAATGGCCTTGCCGTCTTTCTTGTAGAAACCGGCCTTGGTCTTCTGACCGAAGTTGCCCTTGTCCAGCAGGGCCTGCACGTCGGCAGGCATGGCGAACGCGGCGGCGAACGGGTCGTTGGCGCAACCGTTCTGCAGGGTCTTGATCACGTGGGCCATCGTGTCGATGCCGACCACGTCGCAAGTGCGGTAGGTGCCCGACGAGGCACGGCCCATCTTCTTGCCGGTCAGGTCGTCGACCACGTCATAGCCCAGGCCGAAGTTCTTCACTTCGATCATGGTGAACATCAGGCCGGCCACGCCCACGCGGTTGGCGATGAAGTTGGGGCTGTCTTCGCAGCGCACCACGCCCTTGCCCACGGCGGTGGTCACGAAGGCTTCGAGCTGGTCGACCACGGTGGCATCGGTGTACTGGGTCGGGATCAGCTCGACCAGGTACATGTAGCGCGGGGGGTTGAAGAAGTGGATGCCCAGGAAGCGCGAGCGCAGCTGTTCGGGCAGCACGTTGGCCATGGCCGTGATGGACAGGCCCGAGGTGTTGGTGGCCAGGATGGCCTTGTCGTTCACGAAGGGAGCGATCTTCTTGTACAGATCTTCCTTCCAGTCGAGGCGTTCCGCAATGGCTTCGATGATCAGGTCGCAGCCGCGCAGCTCTTCCAGGTGCTCTTCGTAGTTGGCTTGCTGGATCAGGGCTGCGTCATCGGTCACACCCAGGGGCGAGGGCTTGAGCTTCTTCAAACCTTCCACGGCCTTGGTGACGATGCCGTTCTTGGGACCTTCCTTGGCAGGCAGGTCAAACAGCACGACCGGCACCTTGCAGTTGACCAGATGGGCAGCGATCTGTGCACCCATCACGCCGGCGCCGAGCACGGCCACCTTGCGGACATTGAATCGACTCATGTTCTCTCCTAGCGGAACTCTCTCGAATGGAATGGAGATGGAGCCAGGGGGTGTGAGGGCACCCCCCGGCGGTCAAAGCCTGTTGATCAGAACAGGGCTTCTTCCATTTCCATCAGGGGCTTCAGGCCGGCCTTGGCCGTGATCATCATGGTTTCCACTTGCGGCAGCAGCTTGGCGAAGTAGAAGCGGGTGGTGGCCAGCTTGGCGGCGTAGAACTTGTCGCCAGAACCTTGCTTCTCCAGCGCGACCTTGGCCATGCGGGCGAAGAAGTAGGCGTAGACCATGTGGCCCACGACACGCATGTAGTCGAAAGCCGCAGCGCCGACTTCGTCGGGGTTCTGCATGCCCTTCATGCCGATTTCCATGGTGAAGGCCTGCACCTTCTGGCCCAGTTCGGCCAGGGGCTTGGTGAACTCCTGCATGGCTTCGTTGTCGGCGTTTTCCTTGACGAAACGGCCGATGATCTTGCCGAACTTGGTCAGCTTGGCGCCGCCGTCGCCCAGCACCTTGCGACCCAGCAGGTCGAGGGCCTGAACGGTGTTGGTGCCTTCGTAGATCATGTTGATGCGCGAGTCACGCACGAACTGCTCCATGCCCCACTCGTGGATGAAGCCGTGGCCACCGTAGACCTGCTGGCATTCCACCGTGGCGGTCAGCGCGTTTTCGGTGATGAAGGCCTTCACGATCGGGGTCAGCAGGGCCACGATGTCGTCCGATTCCTTGCGGACGGCTTCATCGGGGTGGTTGTGCGACTTGTCCAGCTCGATGGCGGTGTAGTACACCAGGGCGCGGGCGCCTTCGGCGTAGGCACGGGCGGTCAGCAGCATGCGGCGCACGTCGGGGTGCACGATGATCGGGTCAGCGGCCAGGTCGGGGCGCTTCGGGCCCGACAGGGCACGCATCTGCACGCGGTCCTTGGCGTAGGTCACGGCGTTTTCGTAAGCCACTTGGGTCAGGCCCAGCGACTGGTTGCCCACGCCCAGGCGGGCGCCGTTCATCATCACGAACATGGCAGGCAGGCCGCGGTGGGGTTGGCCCACCAGGGTGCCCACGGCTTCGTCCAGCACCATCTGGCAGGTGGCGTTGCCGTGGATGCCCATCTTGTGCTCGAGGCCGCCGCAGTAGATGCCGTTGCGCGAACCCAGCGAACCGTCGGCGTTCACATTGAACTTGGGCACCAGGAACAGCGAGATGCCCTTGGAGCCGGCAGGCGCGTCAGGCAGACGGGCCAGCACCAGGTGGACGATGTTCTCGGCCATGTCGTGTTCACCGGCCGAGATGAAGATCTTCTGGCCGGTGATCTTGTAGGTGCCGTCGCCTTGCGGTTCGGCCTTGGTGCGCAGCAGGCCCAGGTCGGTGCCGCAGTGCGGCTCGGTCAGGCACATCGTGCCCGTCCAGTCGCCCTTGGCCAGGTGCGGCAGGTAGGTGGCCTTCTGCTCGTCGGTGCCGTGTTCCATCAGGCAGGCATACGCGCCGTGCGACAGGCCGGGGTACATGGTCCAGGCCTGGTTCGCCGAGTTGAGCATTTCGAA
>JBEGRT010000390.1:0-5992 GCA_041180305.1 Pseudomonadota bacterium | reverse complement strand
TGCCGATGGCCATGGCCTGCGCCGGGGTGAAGGCCGCCGGCAGGGGCACCAGCCAGTCGCCTTTCAGACGGGCCTTCTGGGCCAGGCCACCCCAGTGGCTTTCGCCCACGCCCCAGCCATTGAGCACCACGGCATCACCGGGCTTGAACTCGGGGTGCTGGCTGTCCAGCACCGTGCCGGCCAGGTCGATGCCAGGCACCATGGGGAACTTGCGGACCACGGGCGACTGGCCGGTGATGGCCAACCCATCTTTGTAATTGAGGGTGGAACACGCCACCTGCACGGTCACGGCGCCTTCGGGCACATCGGGCAGGGCGGCATCGTCCAGCTCACGCAAACTGGCACGGTAGCCCTGGTCGTCCTTGTCGATGCAGATGGCCTTGAACATGGCGGGTCTCCTCAGGGTCGATGTCGGTGTCGGGGATCGGCCTGCAGCATACCCCTTGGCGCGCCCGGGGGGCTGTGGTCTACTGCCTGCCAGCCGTGCGCAGTATCAACCGGGAGACAACCATGTCGGGGACCCCTTGGCGGATGCGAACGAATCTGGCCTTGCTGGTGGCAGCCTGCGTGTTGCCGGCCGCCATCGTGGCCGGCGTGCTGGTGTTCCGTGATTACGAAGACAGCCGCCAGAACACCTTGCGCGGCCTGTACAGCGCCGCCCGCGCCACCGCGGCCACACTCGACCGCGACCTGGCCGGCATCGAATCGGGGCTGCGCGTGCTGGCGGCCACCACAGCACTCGTGGAAGACGATCTGCGCACCTTCCACGCCGATGCCAGGCACGCCCTGCCGGTCCAGCAGATCACCAATTACGTGCTCATCGATGCGCAAGGGCGCCAGCGCCTGAACACGCTCAGGGCACACGATGCGGACCTGCCATCCACCGGCACCCCGGCCGAGCTGCTGTCGGTGTTCCACACCCAGCGGCCCGTCTTGTCCGACCTGTTCACCGGCCCGGTGACTGGCAAGCCCACCATCACGCTGGGGGTGCCGGTGCTGCGTGACGGGCGCGTGGTGTACGTGCTCAATGCCGGCCTGGTGCCCGAGCGCATGCTGGACGTCATCCGCGCCCAGCACCTGCCCGCCCACTACGTGTGCGCCATCCTCGACAGCCGGGGGCGCATCATCGCGCGCAGCCACGACATGCCCCGCCACATCGGGCGTTACGCCGTGCCCGACCTGGTGCACGCCGTGACCCGGCAGCAGGAAGGCCAGATCGAGACCCTCACGCTGGAAGGACTGCCCGTGGTGTCGGTGTTCGTGCACTCCAGCGTGTCGGGCTGGAGCGTGGCCATCGGCATCCCGCAGGCCGAACTGTCAGCCGGACTGCAGGAAGCCATGGGGTGGCTCATGGGTTCGACCGCGCTGCTGTTCCTGGGTACGCTGGGCATGGCCTGGTGGCTGGCACGCCACCGCGTGATGCGCCCGACCGACCGCCTGCTCGACCAGATGAACCGCATCACCCTGGGCTTCGTGGACAACCCCGAGCCCGTCGTGCATCGCGTGCGCGAATTCGCGGCGCTGCAAAAGGGCCTGGACACCATGCGCACGCGGATCAAGGCTCACGACGAGGAACGCAATGCGGTGCTGCACCGCCTGGAAACCGTGCTGGAAGCCATCACCGATGGTTTTTTCCTGCTGGACGAGACATGGTGTGTGCGCCACGTGAACGCACGGGGCGAATCCCTGCTGTGCGAACCCCGCGAAGCTTTGCTGGGCATCGTGCTGTGGGATGTGCTGGCCCCGGCCGACATCACCGTGCTTCGGCCACATTTCGAGCGGGCCGTGAAACGGCACGAGGTCGAGCACTTCGAGTGCCACCTGCCCGGCCTGGACCTGTGGCTGGAGGTGCGGCTGTTCCCGGGCGAAACCGGCCTGTCGGTCTACCTGCAGGACCTCAGCGCCGTGCGCGCGGCCCGGCAGGCGCTGGAGGCCCAGCGCGTGGCCGAAGCCTCCAGCCTGGCCAAGACCGAGTTCCTCTCCCGCATGAGCCACGAGCTGCGCACGCCACTCAATGCGGTGCTGGGTTTCGCCCAGCTGCTCGAGATGGACCGCCAGGAACCCCTGAGCCCTCGCCAGCGAGAACGCCTGCGCCACATCATCCAGTCAGGTCAGCACCTGCTGGACATGATCAGCGAGGTGCTGGATGTGTCGCGCATCGAATCGGGCACGCTGAAGGTTCAGCTGGGGCCGGTCGATGCCGCCCAGGTGGCCCGCGAATGCGAGCACATGTTGCAGACCGACGCGGCACGGCTGGGGCTGAGCCTGCGGGTGATGACGGCCAGGGACCGCCTGATGGTGCTGGCCGACCCCATGCGCCTCAAGCAGGTGCTGCTGAACCTGATGAGCAATGCCCTGAAATACAACCGCCCGCAGGGCCGGGTGGATGTGAGCCTGGTGCCCGGTGCAGGGCGGGTGTCGGTGGAGGTGCGGGACACGGGCCTGGGCATGAGTGCCGAACAGATGAAGCACCTGTTCGAGCCCTTCAACCGCCTGGGGCGCGAGCACAGTGGTCTGCCCGGCACGGGCATCGGGCTGGTGATCAGCCAGCGGCTGCTGCACATGATGGGCGGGCACCTGCAGGTGCAATCTCAGGAACAGCTGGGCAGCACCTTCAGCTTCGACCTGCCACAAGTGCCGGAGCTCACCCCTTCACCGCCCGTGCTGCCCACGCCGTCTGAAGCCGATGTGGCTGGCTCAACCCCTGACGCAGGCACCAGCCCCACGCACACTGTGCATTGAACCACCCACGCCAGCCGGGGGCAGGCTCACCACGCGGCTTGCACGCGGGGGTGGGGCGGGTGACGATCCACCCAGCGCACCACGGCCCAGGCGCCCAGGCCGGCCAGCACCGTGCCCAGGCTGAAAGTGGCGGTGTAGCCCAGGGCATCGCCCAAGGCCCCTGCCAGCAGGTTGGCCACGCCCCCCACCAGCACCACCACGCTGGCCAGCAAGGTGTAGTCGGTGCCCGCGTGTTCGGGGTCGCTGGCGTCCATCATCAGGGCGAACAAGGCCACGGTGGCCATGGTGCCGGCCACCCCTTCAATGACCGTGACGGCCCACAGGCTGGCCATGCCGCCCCAGCCGGCGGCCACGCCCACGTACAAGCCGAATGACAGGGCCTGCGCCAGGCCGGTCCACCACAGCGCAGCGCGCCGGCCGAAGCGCCACATGAACCAGCCGCCCAGCACCGCGCCCAGCAGGGACGTGCCCGAGCCCACCACACCCTTGATCAGGGCCAGGGTGTCGCGCGGCACGTGCTGGTCGGCCATGAAGGGCATCACCAGCGAACCCACCATCTGGTCGCCCAGGCGGTAGGCCACGATCAGCAAGGCCATGGTGCGCACAGGCGGCGACCAGAAGCGGTGCCACCAGCCCAGCCACAGGGCGGGCAGGGCTTGGGCAGGGGCTTCGGAGGCTTCAGGAGTGGCCGCAGGCCGTGGCAGGTCCCGGGTCTGCAGGCGCCACACGGGCCACAGGGTCAGGGCCAGCCCGGCGGCCATGGCCGCGAACATCACGCCCGGGCCCTGGCGCGCATGCAGCCACATCAGGCCGCCCCCGCCCAGGATCATGCCCACGCGGTAAGCGCCCACCTGCAACGCATTGGCCAGGCTGCGCTGCTGGCCATCGAGCGCACGCACGGCCAGGCCATCGGTCACGATGTCTTGTGTGGCGGCCAGCAGGTTGAAGCACAGCACGGCGGCCAGCAGGCCCCAGTGCTCGGGCCCCGGCTGCCACACGGCCAGCCCCAGGGCCAGCAGCGTGGCCGCGCCTTGCAGCCCCAGCAACCAGCGGCGGGTGTTCGGCTGCGCATCCAGCCAGGGGGCCCACAGGAACTTCAAGGCCCAGGGCAGGGCCAGGAACTGCAAGAGGCTCAGGGCCTTGAGCGACCAGCCCTGCTCGCGCAGCAGCACAGGCAAGGCCAGCGAGAAAAAGCCGTAGGGCAGGCCCTGCGCGGCGTACAGGCCGGCCAGCAGCGGGCCCTGCGGCGTGCGCCACCAGGGGGGTGCGGCCGGGCTGGCGCTGGCCTCGCTCATGCCGCACCCGGAGGCACGGGGAAGCGCCCTTCATTGATGCGCATCTTGTCGTGCGCAGCCTGCACCAGGTCCACCTGCAGGCTGTCGGCCAACTGCACCAGGTACAGCAGCACATCGGCCATCTCCAGGCGCACGGCCTCGTGCACCTCAGGGGGCAGGGCGCGGCTTTGTGCCTCGGTCAGCCACTGGAAGGGCTCCAGCAGTTCCCCGGCTTCGACCACCAGGGCCGAGGCCAGGTTCTTGGGTGCATGGAAGGGGCCCCACTGGCGGGCCTGGGCGAAGGCCCGCAGCGCAAGCTGCAACTGGTGCAGCGAGTCGGCGGGCAGGGCGGGGGCGTCAGGGCTCATGCGCGCATGGTACCCAAGCCGGCTCGGGCCCACCCGGCCCCAGGCGATCAGCGGCGGGCGTCGGCCAGCGGCTTCCAGTGCAGGAAACCAAACAGCAGGGTCAGCAGGGCGCTGACCACGAAGGGGCCGCGGTACAGGGCCACAGCCTTGCGGAACACCACGATCTCGAGCAGGTGGGCGGCGAACAGGCCCAGGGCGCCCAGCTGCATCCAGTGGGTGATCTCGGGCGTCAGGGGCGCGGGCAGGGCCACGAACACCGAGGCCAGGGTGACCAGGTAGAAGCCGACCAGCACGATCTTGTTGAGGGCATAGAACATCGTTGTCTCCTCGAATAATTGACAACGCATCATGTCACAAATGAACCCTTCCGGCCAAGGGGTCTGTCGCGACAGGTCTGGCACGCCTCTCGCTTGTATACCAGTCGGTACATCACCCGATCGCCCGCCTGCTGTGTGGCGGTGCACGACGGGCCGATGCCTGCAACACGCTGGTGCAAGGAGATGCGCATGTCACTGGATCAATGGAATCGTCGGGACTGGATCAAGACCCTGGGCGCCACGGGCGCTTCGCTGGCCGCCGGAGGCCTGGCCCTGCCCGCCTGGGCCCAGAAGCCCCTGACGATCGGCATGATCTACGTCGGCCCCAAGGACGACTTCGGTTACAACCAATCGCACTACGAAGCCGCCATGGCCATCAAGGCCATGCCCGGCATCCAGATGGTGGGCGAAGAAAACGTGCCCGAGACCCAGGCCGTGCAAAAGACCATGCAGGGCATGATCTCGCAGGACGGCGCCACGCTGCTGTTCCCCACCTCCTTCGGCTACTTCAACCCGCACATCCTGGAGGTGGCCAAGAAGAACCCCGACGTGCGCTTCTCGCACTGTGGCGGCCTGTGGGACGCGGCCAAGCACCCCAAGAGCGTGGGCAGCTTCTTCGGCTACATCGACGAGTGCCAGTACCTCAACGGCGTGATCGCCGGGCACATGACCAAGTCCAAGAAGATCGGCTTCATCGCGGCCAAGCCCATCCCGCAGGTGCTGCGCAACATCAACGCCTTCACGCTGGGTGCCAAGTCGGTCAAGCCCGACATCACCTGCTCGGTCATCTTCACGGGTGACTGGTCCATGCCCGTGAAGGAAGCCGAAGCCACCAACAGCCTGGCCGACCAGGGTGTGGACGTGTTCACCATGCACGTCGACGGCCCCAAGGTGATCGTGGAAACCGCGGCCAAGCGCGGCAAGTTCGTGTGCGGCTACCACGCCTCGCAGGCCAAGCTGGCGCCCAACGCCTACCTGACGGGGGCCGAGTGGAACTGGGTGACGCCGTACAAGCAGATCGTCGAGGCCGCGCGCACCGGCAAGCCGCACCCCAACTTCATGCGCGGTGGCCTCAAGGAAGGCTATGTGAAGACCTCGCCTTATGGCGCCATGGTGCCCGAAGGCGCTCGCAAGCAGGCTGACGCCATCAAGGCGGCCATGCTCAAGGACGAGTTCGAGATCTTCGCGGGCGAGATCAAAGACAACACCGGCAAAGTGGTGGTGGCCAAGGGCACGACGCTCAAGCAGGTCGACCCGGTGCTGGAAGGCATGAACTACCTGGTCGAGGGTG
>JBEGRT010000389.1:0-5379 GCA_041180305.1 Pseudomonadota bacterium | reverse complement strand
GACCGACTACCCGGGGGTGCTGGAGCGCCTGCAAGCCATCTGGTCCTCGCCGCCTCAGGCCATGAGCGTGCTGCAGAAATCGCTCACGCGTCCAGATGATTCGGTCGAAACCTTCGACCTGCCGGCCTACCGCGAACTGCTGTTCCTGTATGCCGTTGCCCGTGATCTGTCCGAGCGTGAATCTCAGGATCGTCCGGCCGTGGACTTGCTGGCCCGCGACACCCAGGCCCTGACCATGGTGCCTGACATCGACCTCGATGAACCCACCTCGGTCGCACCCCTGATGGCGACGCGCCCGGTCAAGGCCACCGCAGAAGCCACGCCCAGCCTGAGCCTGGACCTCTCGCTCGATGACCTGTCGACTGACCACATCGACTTGCCCCAGGTCGATGTGTCTGCGCCGGGGTTGAGTCTCGCGCCTGCAGAAGCAACCGACCAGCCGTCGCGACGCTGAGATCGCAGGGCGTGCCTCAAAGCGCGCCGTGATCCTGTGGTGGGATGCCATCTCCTGACTGAACAGCCTGTTTGATCAGCGCCCGGTTCAGCCGCGGCGACAGCAATTCGGCCAGTGTGACCACGAACTCGCGCAGGTAGGTGCCTCGCTTGAAGGCCACGCGTGTGACATTGCTGCCGAACAGGTGGCCCAGCGGTTGCACGGCCATGTCGCCACCCGGGGCGAACATCGGGTCGTCTTTCACAGCCATTTCAGACACCAGGCCCACGCCCAGGCCCAGGCGGCTGTAGGTCTTGATCACGTCGGCATCGATGGCTTCCAGCACCACCTGCGGTGACATGCCGCGTTGCGCGAACACCTGGTCGATGCGGGAGCGCCCGGCAAAGGCCGCGTGGTAGCACACCAGCGGTTGCTCGGCCAGTTGCTCCAGCGTGATGCGTGTGCCTTGTCTGGCCAGCGGGTGATCCACCGGCATCACGGCCACGTGCTGCCATTCATAGGCGGGCAGGGTGATCAGGTCGGCAAAGTCGGCCAGTGATTCGGTGGCCAGGCCAATGTCGGCCACATCGTCGAGCACCATGCGGGCCACCTGCTGTGGTGTGCCCTGGTGAAGGCTGATGGACACCTTCGGGTAGCGCTGACGCAGAGCGGCCACCGAGGCTGGCAGCACGTAGCGGGCCTGGTTGTGGGTGGTCGCGATCGACAACGTGCCAGCGTCCTGCTTGGCGTACTCGGCGCCGATGCGCTTGAGGTTGGCCAGTTCGCGCAGGATCACGTCGATCGACTGCAGCACCTGCTCGCCCGGTTCGGTCACGCGCTTGAGGCGCTTGCCGTGTCGCACGAAGATGTCGACGCCCAGCTCTTCTTCCAGCTCCAGGATGGCCTTGGAAATGCCCGGCTGCGAGGTGTGCAGTGCCTTGGCCGTTTCCGTGAGGTTCAGGTTGCGGCGCGCCGCTTCCCAGGCAAAGCGGAGCTGGTGCAGGTTCATGGCGTGCGCCGCGGGTCGAAGGGCAGGCCGGCCAGTTCGGCAGCCGATTGCGCCAGGGCCTGCACCAGGGTGTCGGTTTCGCCCACGGCGGCGGCCAGGGCCCAGTTCACCGCGGGGTGCTGGGCCTGAAGCTGGCGCATCAGTTCGGGCAGGTCCTTGCGCACGTGCCCGCCAGCGCCCAGGAACAGGGGCACCACCGTGACCTGGGTGCAGCCGGCCTGCACCAGGCGGGTGCCGCCTTCGACCAGGCCGGGCGTCATGAATTCCAGAAAGGCCAGCTCGACCGCAGCCACCGCCTGGGCGGCCAGCCAGTCCCGGGTGCGCTGGAAGGGGCGGGCCCAGTTAGGGTCACGTGCGCCGTGCGCGAACAGCAAGATGCCAGAGGTCATGGGCGGGGCTCAACGGTTGCGGACAAGCCAGACAAAAGCCGACAGGGCCATCAGGGTGTAGAACAGGCTGGGGGCCAGCGCCGACATCCAGGCCGACCATTGGTGGATCAGGCCAAGGTGCGAGCTGACATGGTTGGCCAGCACGAAGCTGATGCCCAGCATGATGCCGCCGAAGATCTTCAGGCTCATGCCACCACTGCGTGCCTGCAGGTAGGCGAAGGGCAGGGCCAGCGACATCATCACCAGGCAGGCCAGCGGGGCGAAGGTCTTTTTCCAGAACTGGAGTTCATACTTTTGCACGGCCTGGGCATTACGTGCCAGGTGGCGCGTGTATTGCCACAGCGCGGTGGTGGACATGGTGTCGATGGGCAGCACCGAGGCCGCCACCACATCGCCCGACAACCGGCTGTCCCAGACCAGGGTGGGCAACTTCTGGGTGCGGGCCAGCACATCGCCCACTTCGTCTTCACGTGCCGCCGTGGCATGGGTCCAGAGGGTCTGCTCGACATCTTCCAGCGCCCATCGCGAGGCCTGTGGCCCTTGCGGCTGGACATGGGCAGAAGCCGCGACCAGTCGTTTGACCAGGCGGCCCTCCTGGTTGAATTCGAAGATGCGGACCTGCACGAAATCCTGGGCGCCGCGTGCACCGCCCACGTTCACGGTGAGGGTGTGGCCCTGGCCGGAGGGGTCGGAGGCATCGCGCAGCCAGGCGCCGCTGCGGCCCAGGGTGACTTCGGCCCGGCCATCGAAGCGCGCCTTGTGGGCGGCCAGTTGCCGTTCACCCCACGGGCCGGCCCATTCGCCCAGGGCGAAGGTCAGCACGGCCGCCAGCAGGCCCAGCGAGCCCAGCAGGCGCAAGGCTCGGCCCGGGCCCAGGCCCCCTGTACGCAAGATGGTGTATTCCGAGGTCTGGGCCAGGCGGGCCAATGCCGAGATCGCTCCGATCAGCAAGGTGATGGGGAAGATGTCGTACAGGTGCCCTGGCAGCATGTAAGCGCAGCTGATCAGCGCATCGTGCAGGCGATAGCCTTCCTTGCCCACGCGCTGCAGCTCTTCAACCAGATCGAAGAACAGGAAGAGGGCCAGGAAGGCCAGCGTCACGAACACCACCGACGAAAGAATCTGCCCGTACAGCAGCTTGCGAACGGTCTTCATGCCTGTCCCCCTCGGGCATGCCAGCGCCCACGCCAGGTGCCATCTCTCCAGTAAAGCCAGGCCAGGGCCAGCAGGGTGACGGCACCGTGCACGGCAAACAGGCCCACGCCTTCACGCATGCGCCCGCTGGCCACCCACGATTGCACCAGCGACTGCAGGTTGTAGTACACGATGAACACCAGCAGGGCCCACACCATGGACCAGCTGTTGGCCCGGCGCACCTGGTCAGAGCTGGTGACCAGGGCAATCAGCACCAGGTTCAGTGCGGCCCAGATGGTGCCCAGCCGCCAGACCAGCTCGGCGCGGTCGGTGCGATCGACACTGATCAGCAGTGACAGGGTGGGTTTGTTGCGCGCCAGTTCGGTGCGCGATGCCGCGTCGGGCGCATCGCCCAGCAGCACCTCGGCCTCGTCGAATTTCGCGCGCGATTTGGCTCCGGTGTCCAGCCGCGTTTCGATGCGTTCACCGCGGCGCAACACCAGGTGGCGCAGCCCATCGCGGGTGATCACGCGGCCTTCATCGGCCGTGATGACCGATTCGACGTCGCGCGTGGTGCTCACGATGAACACCTGCTTGCCCACGGTCTGCGCGTCGGAATGGCTGTCGATGAAGAACACCTTGCGCCCATCGGCGGAGGTCTGGAACTGCCCCGGGGCCACGCGGGCAATGTCCGAGCGTTGCTCGAATCGGTTCTTGATCTGCTGCACCTGGTTCTGCGACCAGGGGCGAACCACCAGCACCAGCAGGGCCAGCACGGCCAGAATCGGCCAGGCCATCTGCCACAAGGGCTTGATCAGGCGCGAGAGCTTCACGCCACTGGCTTGCCACACGACCAGTTCGCTGTCGCGTTGCAGGCGGGCGAGCATGCCCACGGCCGCGGCGAACAGCGACAGGCTGATCAGCACCGGGGTCTGATTGAACAGGCTGTAGCCCAGCAGCAGACTCACGTCGGCCACGGCCACACTGCCTTTGGCGGCCAGACCCAGCATGCGGATCAGGATCATGGTCAGCACCACCGTCAGCAGCACCACCAGCGTCCCGACAAAGCCACGCCAGGCCTCTCGGCGCAGGGAGGAATCGAATAACATCACTCAGCTTCAACTCAATCCGTCCATTATGGACGCGCACCGCATGGACTACCGCACCCTGGTGGCTTCTGGCTCGGCACTTTCGAGCCTTTCGGCCGATGCCCTGCTCCTGATCCTCACGCCCGAACAGTCCCGCACCGGCGTTCAGGCGCTCGATGCCCTGATCACCGATGCCGTCAAGGCCGGTGACCTCGAGCTGAAAGACGGCAAGTCGCTGTACGTGCACCGTCCCGCTGGCCTGAAGGTGCCTCGACTGGCCATCACGGTGGCAGGTGGCAGCTCGGTGCGCCAGTTCAAGGCGGCCGTGGCGCGCCTGCTGGGGCAGGTGCGCGGCCAGGCCGTGGCCCACGCGGCTGTGGCGCTTGCTGACGGGCTGTCGTTCACGGCCGCTCAGGCCGAAGCCCTGGCGGTGGCCGTGGAAGAAGCCGGCTACACCTACCGTCTGACCAAGCCCTCGGCGCCTGAGCCGGCAGCCCTGCGCAAGGTCACGGTGGCCGTGGCCGCTGCCGACCAGTCGGCCGTGAAGGCGGGTCTGGCCCAGGGCCAGGCGCTGGGTGAGGGCGTGAACTTCGCGCGCGAACTGGCCAACCGCCCAGGCAACCACTGCACCCCCACCGTGCTGGCCAACGAGGCCAAGGCCCTGGGCAAGCAGTTCCGCCACATCAAGGTCGAGGTGCTGGAGCGCCCTGCGCTCGAAAAGCTGGGCATGGGCTCCTTCCTGTCGGTCACCAACGGCTCGGCCCAGCCGCCCAAGTTCATCGTCATGCGCTACGAAGGCGCAGGCAAGTCGCAGGCCCCCGTGGTGCTGGTGGGCAAGGGCATCACCTTCGACACCGGCGGCATCTCGATCAAGCCGGCGGCCGAGATGGACGAGATGAAATTCGACATGGGCGGCGCAGCGTCTGTGCTGGGTACCTTCCGTGCACTGGCTGAACTCAAGCCCAAGGTCAATGTGATCGGGCTGGTGCCTTCGTGCGAAAACATGCCCAGCGGCACGGCCACCAAGCCGGGTGACGTGGTGCGCAGCATGTCGGGCCAGACCATCGAAGTGCTCAACACCGACGCCGAAGGTCGCCTGATCCTGTGCGATGCGCTGACTTACGCCGAGCGCTTCAAGCCGGCCGTGGTGGTCGACATCGCCACGCTCACGGGCGCTTGCGTCATCGCCCTGGGGCACCTGCACACCGGCCTGTTCTCGGCCGACGATGAGCTGGCCCAGGCCTTGTTGCAGGCCGGCCAGGCCGCCCAGGACACCGCCTGGCGCATGCCCATGGACGACGAGTACGGCGACGCGCTCAAGAGCAA
>JBEGRT010000388.1:0-3950 GCA_041180305.1 Pseudomonadota bacterium | reverse complement strand
CGCGTGGCCTTCGTGAACCCCGCGCCGGCTGATCTCACGCCCTATACCGATTTCTTTGGGGGCGAGGTGCTGTTCGACCAGCCCGCCACCGAGGTGCACCTGCAGCACGAGCAGCTGCAGTTGCCGCTGCGCCGTTCTGATCCCGCGCTGCTGGCGCTGCTGGACACCCAGGCCGAGCAATTGCTGGCCCAGGTGGCCGCCTTGCCGGCCGAGGTGGAAGCCTGGCGGCGGCGGCTGGTGCCCCTGATCCGCGAAGCGCGGCCCACGCTCGCAGCCCTGGCCGACACGCTGCACATGAGCGCACGCACCCTGCAGCGCCGCCTGTCGGACCAGGGCTTGTCCTTCCAGCAGTTGCTGGACGACACCCGGCGCCACCTGGCCGAAGGGCACCTGGCCGAGGCCCGCCTGGACCTGGCCGAGATCGCCCTGCTGCTGGGCTATTCCGAGCAGAGCGCCTTCCAGCGCGCGTTCAAGCAGTGGACCGGCTCCACCCCTGCGCAATGGCGCCGGGCCCACCGCGCACCACGTCTTTGAAGCACCGTTACCATGGGGCCTGACCACACAGGCCACCCATGTCCGACGACTGCCAGATCTTCATCCCTGATTCCTTCACCGCGCTGTACCGCGATGCCCGCGGCCGTCTGAGCGTGCCGCTGGCTCAGTTGCGTGACCGCTATGAGGTGTGCGAAGACCTGGCCCACCACCTGGTGCAGCATTGCCAGGGGCTGCATGTGGAGATCGGGGTGGACGAGCAGGAGGTGCTGCGGCGCTGTCACCAGGGCTTGACCAGCCCGGACGCCGGGGTGGCCGAGGCCGAAGCGGGCTGGATCGTCACCCGCCTGGCCGAGCTGCTGAACTGGCCGTGGCCCGAGTTCCTGCCCTTGCCCGAAGGGGGTTGAGATGCTGATGCGCATGGCTCCTCTGGTGTCTCCGGTGCTGGCCCTGGCCGTGCTGGTCGCGGCCTGGGGCACGGTGCCCTCCACGCCCTGGCTGATCGCCTGTGGCGTGGGCCTGATGGCCGCGGTGCTGGCGTCGGTGCACCATGCCGAAGTGGTGGCGCACAAGGTGGGCGAGCCCCTGGGCACGCTGGTGCTGGCCCTGGCCGTCACGGTCATCGAAGTGGCGCTGATCGTGACCATGATGCTGGCCGGTGGCGACAAGGCCGCGGCAGTGGCGCGGGACACGGTGTACGCCGCCATCATGGTGATCGGCACCGGGGTCGTGGGCCTGTGCCTGCTGGTCGGCGGCTGGCGCCACCGCGAACAGACCTTCCGCGCCGAAGGGGCCAATGCCGGCTGGGCGGCGCTCATGGCCCTGGCCGGGCTGACCCTGGTGCTGCCCACGTACACCACCACCACGGCAGGTGGCACGTATTCGAATTCGCAGCTGGCCTTTGCGGGCCTGGCCTCGCTGGCCTTGTGGCTGGCCTATGTCTTCGTGCAGACCGTGCGCCACCGTGATTACTTCCTGCCCGTGGGGGCGGCCCACGACGACGAAGCCCACGCCCACCCACCGTCGACCGGCCAGACCATCGCCTCGCTGGGGCTGCTGGTGGTGGCCCTGGTGGCCGTGATCGGACTGGCCAAGGTGCTGTCGCCCACCATCGAGCATCTGGTCGATGTGGCCGGTGCGCCCAAGGCCGTGATCGGCGTGGTGATTGCGCTGCTGGTGCTCTTGCCCGAAACGCTGGCCGCCATCCGAGCGGCCCATGCCAACCGCCTGCAGACCAGCCTGAACCTGGCCATCGGGTCGGCCATGGCGTCCATCGGCCTGAGCATCCCGGTGGTGGCGGCCGTGTCGGTGTGGCTGGGCTTGCCGCTGCAGCTGGGCATCGAGGGCAAGGACCTGGTGCTGCTGGTGCTGGCTTTCGGGGTGGGCACGCTGACCATGACCCATGGTCGCACCACGATCATGCAAGGCGCGGTGCACCTGGTGGTGTTCGCGGCCTACCTGTTCCTGACGCTGGTGCCCTGAGCGCTGGCCCGGGCGGCCTCCTGTTCAAACGCCGAAGTGGCCTCTACACTCTCGTGCATCAAACACAGGAGGCCCAATCATGCTGACCCATTTCCCCAATTTTTCTGCCCTCCGCGCTGCCGTGCTGGTGGCCGCGTGCGGCGTGTCGGCGGCTTCGCATGCGGCTGACCTGCGCTACACCTTTGACAGTGGCGCCGATGGCTTCACCACCCAGGGTGCGGCCATGACCGTGGCGCCGGGTTACCTCACCTTTCAGGACATCGATTCGTCTGACCTGGTGGCCGTGTTGCCCCAGCAGGATCTGGGTGACTGGAGCCGCTTCCTGGGCGGCACCTTCTCTTTCGATGCCATCAACCTGAACGGCGCGGCCGCCGACTGGGGCACCTTTGGCACCTTGCGCATCGAATCGGGCAGCCTGGTGGTCGAGCGCGATTTCGTGCCCGCTGGCCAGCCGTCCAATGAGTGGACCACTTACAGCACGGTGCTTGATGGCGCCACCTGGGGCAGCGTGCTGGGCAATGTCACCCGTGTCACGCTGATGCTGGAATCGCACATTGGCTATCAGGCGCCCGAAGGCTTTGAGCTGAACGGGCTGGACAACGTGCGCGTGAGCGCCGTGCCCGAGCCTCAGGCCTGGGCCATGGGCCTGCTGGGCGCGGCCATGGTGGGCGGCGTGGCGGGGCGTCGCCGCAAGGCCTGATGCCTGTTGCGTTCAGTGGCCCAGGCCGCTGAACACGCGGTGGCCGGGCTGTGGCGTGCCAGGCTGCTGCAAGTGCACGCGGCCGCAAGCATCCACCTGCACGGCGCCTTCCACGAACCAGCGCACAGCCTGCGGGTACATGCGGTGTTCCTGCACCAGCACGCGGGCGGCCAGGGTGTCTGCGGTGTCGTCGGGCAGCACGGGCACCACAGCTTGCGCCACGATGGGGCCGTGGTCGAGTTCGGCCGTGACCAGATGCACCGTGGCACCGGCCACCTGACACCCCGCCTCGATGGCGCGCTGGTGCGTGTGCAGCCCCGGGAAGGCCGGCAGCAGCGAGGGGTGGATGTTCAGCAGGCGCCCTTCGTAATGGCGCACGAAGCCTTCGGTCAGGATGCGCATGAAGCCGGCCAGCACCACCACGTCAGGCTGGAAACCATCGATCACCCGGGCCAGCTCGGCATCGAACGCCTCACGGCTGTCGAAGGCCTTGTGGTCGACCACGGCCGTGGCCACGCCATGCTCGGCGGCGAACTGCAGGCCACTGGCGCTGGCCTTGTTGCTGACCACGGCCGCCACCCGGGCGGGCCACTGTTCTTGCGCGCAGGCCTTGACGATGGCCTCCATGTTGGAGCCCCGGCCGGAAATCAGGATGACGATGTTTTTCATGCGGGCTGAAGTGTAGGGCCGCTCGGCAGTGCCCGCCACACCGGGGAAGGGGGCGCCCTACAATGCCGCTTCGACCGAACGAACGGCCTGGGCCCTCTGCCGCCTGCCTCATCCCCCCCCAGATTTCCCATGACGCAACGAGTCCTCACCGGCATCACCACCACGGGCACGCCCCACCTGGGCAACTATGTGGGCGCCATCCGGCCGGCCATTGCCGCCAGCCGTGAGCCCGGGGTCGAGAGCTTCTTCTTCCTGGCCGACTACCACGCGCTGATCAAGTGTGACGACCCGGCCCGCATCGCCCGTTCGCGCCTGGAAATCGCCGCCACCTGGCTGGCCGCCGGCCTCGACACGTCGCGCGTGACCTTCTACGCGCAAAGCGACATTCCCGAGATCACCGAGCTGAACTGGCTGCTGACCTGCGTGACCGCCAAGGGCCAGATGAACCGCGCCCACGCCTACAAGGCTTCGGTCGATGCCAACGAGGCCAAGGGTGCCGAGCCCGACGATGGCGTGACCATGGGCCTGTTCTGCTACCCCGTGCTGATGGCGGCCGACATCCTGATGTTCAACGCCCACCGCGTGCCCGTGGGCCGCGACCAGGTGC
>JBEGRT010000387.1:0-3463 GCA_041180305.1 Pseudomonadota bacterium | reverse complement strand
CCCACGGCGTAAAAGGCCACATAGCCCAGGTCGAGCAGGCCGGCAAAGCCCACCACGATGTTCAGGCCCAGGGCCAGCAGGATGTACAGCAGCGCGGTGTCGAGGATGCGCACCCAGGCCTGGCCCACGCCCTGCAGCCACAGGGGCAGCACCATCAGGGCCATGGCACACAGCAGGAAAGTGATCTTGCGGTTCATGTGCACCCCTTGCTCAGGCCCGGTCGGCCACGCGTTCGCCCAACAAGCCTTGAGGGCGGAACACCAGCACCAGGATCAGCACCGAGAAGGCGAAGATGTCCTGGTAGTTCGAGCCCAGCAGCCCGCCGGTGAGGTCACCGATGTAGCCCGCCCCCAGCGCTTCGATCAGGCCCAGCAGGATGCCGCCCAGCATGGCCCCAGGCAGGTTGCCGATGCCGCCAAACACCGCAGCCGTGAAGGCCTTGAGACCCGGCAGGAAACCCATGGTGTGCTGCACCGAGCCGTAGTTGGCCGCCCACATGACACCGGCCAGCGCGGCCAGGGCCGCACCGATGATGAAGGTGGCCGAGATGATGCGGTCAGGGCGCACGCCCATGAGCTGCGCCACGCGCGGGTTCTCGGCCGTGGCGCGCATGGCCCGGCCCAGGGGCGTGGCATGGATCAGGGCCATCAGGCCGGCCATGGTGGCTGCGGCCACCCCGATGATCAGGATCTGCACCACGTTGATGGTGGCGCCCATGACCTCGTAAGGCTCGTCGGGCAGCAAGATCGGGAAGGGCTTGTAGTCGGGCTTCCAGATGATCATGGCCAGGGTCTGCAGCAGCAGCGACACGCCCATGGCCGTGATCAAAGGCGCCAGCCGGGGCGCGTTGCGCAAGGGCCGATAGGCCAGCTTTTCGATCACGTAGTTCAGGGCCATGCAGGCCACCATGGCCACGCCCAGCGCGATCAGCAGCAGCAGCCATCCGGGCAGGCCAGCGCCCTCCAGCTGGGTGACGACCGTCCAGCTGACCAGTGCGCCCACCATCAGCACCTCGCCATGTGCGAAGTTGATGAGGTTGATGATGCCGTAGACCATCGTGTAGCCCAGCGCCACCAGGGCATACATGCTGCCCAGCACCAGGCCGTTGATGAGTTGTTGGATGAAGATGTCCACCGGGTTCGACTTTCCTGCGCGTGCGGCGCGGTGTTCAGGCAGAAGCTGGCCATGCAAAAAGCCCGCCAGCGGCTTCAGCCATCGGGCGGGCTTCGAGGGCCACGCGGCCGGAATTATCGGCCATCGCGGCGTGCGTGCAGCGCACGCAGTTCAGAACAGCTTGGGCAGCTTGAGCATGTCCACGATGGTGCGGATCAGCTTGGGCTTGAAGCCATCGTAAGGCGGGAAGAACAGCTTGGCCACCATGATCGGGCCCGACTTCAGCACGGCACGTTCGTGCGAGAAGGCCTTGAAGCCGAAGTAGCCATGGGCGTTGCCGATGCCCGAGTTGTTCACGCCACCGAAGGGCAGGTTGCCGTGGGCATAGTGCAGCACGCAGTGGTTGATGCCCACGCCGCCCGAGCTGGTGTGGGCGATGATGCGCTTGGTGCGGGCATCGTTGCGGGCAAAGATGTACAGCGCCAGGGGCTTGGGGTCGGCATTGATGCGGGCGATGACCTGGTCGAGGTCGCGCCAGCCGATCACGGGCAGCACCGGGCCGAAGATCTCTTCGCTCATGATGGTGGCTTCGGCCGGGATGTTGTCCAGCAGCGTGGGCGCGATGAAGGAAGACGACACATCCACCTCGCCGCCCAGCAGCACGCGGGCGCCACGCTTGCGGGCGTCGTCCAGCAGGCCGGCAATGCGCTGGGTGTGGCGCTGGTTGATCACGCGGGTGAAGTGTGGCGAGGCCTTCTGCGCCTGGGCGTTGTCGCCATAGCGCTCGGCGATCACGCGGCGGCATTCGGCCACGAACTTGTCCTTCACGGCCTCGTGCACGTACACGTGGTCAGGGGCCACGCAGATCTGGCCGCAGTTGGTCAGCTTGCCCCACAGCAGGGTTTCGGCGGCCAGCTTGATGTCGGCCGATTCATCGACGATCACGGGCGACTTGCCACCCAGCTCCAGCGTGACGCTGGTCAGGTGCTTGGCCGCGGCGGCCATCACGATCTTGCCCACGGCCGGCGAACCGGTGAAGAAGATGTGGTCGAAGGGCAGCGCCAGCAGCGCGGTCGACGTGGGGGTCGAGCCTTCGAAGATGGCGACCTGGTCGATGGGGAACAGCTCGCGCAGGATCTCGACCATGACGGCGCTGACGTGCGGCGTCATTTCAGAAGGCTTGACGATGGCGGTGTTGCCGGCGGCCAGGGCCGACACCAGCGGCCCAAAGCACAGGTTCAGCGGGAAGTTCCAGGGCGCGATGATCAGGCAGCGGCCACGGGGCTGGGCCTCGATCCAGGCCGAGGTGCCACCGGTGGTCAGGGTGGGCCACACGCGCTGGGGCTTCATCCACTTCTTCAGATCGCCGATGGCATGGCGGATTTCGTCGAGCACCGGCATGAACTCGGTGGCTTCGACCTCTGAAGGCGGCTTGTGATAGTCCTTCTCGAAGGCGGCGTAGAAGGCCTCGCGACGGGCCAGCATGGCTTCGCGCAGCTTTTTCAGGCGGGCGATACGCTCGGCGGCGGTCGATGCACGCCAGGCCAGCGCCGTGGGCAGCTGGGCGTCGAAGGCGCGCTGGATGTCAGCCGGGTTGGCTTCACCGGGCTGGGTGCTGACCATGTGCATGAGGGGGGCGTTCATCTTGGCGTCTCCTTCGGGTGGGTGCAACGGCCTGACAATGGCAGGCCGCCCATCGGCGTGAATGTAGCGCTTTTGCGGCGCTTTGCCAGCGTTTGAAAACACGCGTGCGCACATTCAGCGCGAAGACGGCATTGTGCCAGCACCCAGGCATTTTTTGAAACTGCATCGTCACCCGAAATACCCTGCCATGCCTTCCCTCCAACAGATCACCTTTGACTTGCGTGGCGAATTCATCACCCTCGACAAACTGCTCAAGGCCTGCAGCGTCGCCAGCAGTGGCGGCGAAGCCAAATTCATGGTGGCCGAGGGCATGGTACAGGTCGATGGGCAGGATGAATCGCGCAAGACCGCCAAGATCCGGGCCGGCCAGGTGGTGAGCCTGCGCGGCGTGCGCATCCACGTGGTGGCCGACCCGAATGGCAGTGCCTCATCGCCCACGGCCGACGAAGAAGCCAACGATTGACATGGCGCAGCGCCGCGGCGCACGAAAACCGCTGAAATCGGGGATTGACCCGAGTGCCAGCGCAATTTCACGCAGTATGGTGCCGGGGTGTTCCCGGAGTCTTCGATGTCGAACATCTACGCCCAAGACCTGCCCCGCACCGAGGCCAACTTCGCCGCCTTCAGCCCCTTGAGCTTCCTGGAGCGCGCCGCCCAGGTCTACCCCGACCACCCCGCCATCGTGCATGGTGAAATGGTGCAGACC
>JBEGRT010000386.1:0-2939 GCA_041180305.1 Pseudomonadota bacterium | reverse complement strand
TTTTGGAGGAAAACGTGGAGGTTTGCATACCAACGGAGGGGCCGGAGCCCGTACCGCCAAACGTGGCGGTTTATGCACCCACAACGCCAGGGCAGCGCTGCGGATGACCCCTCTTACAAGGGTTTACACCTGCAGCAACTGCTTACGTTCGCCCAGCGCCATCAGTGCCTCGCTCACGCCCTCCCAGGCAATGGCAAAGCCGTTGCGTGAGATCGGCGTTGCTGGTTGCGCCAGCGCGTGGCGGGTGCCAGCTTGCACGCTGTCGATCACGGGTACCGGTACCGCAGCTTGCACGGCGGCGGCCATGCCCGCCAGGCCGGCACCGCCCAAGACCACCGAACGGACCTGCCAGCGTTCGGCCGCTTCGCGGCAGGCCTGGGCCAGCAGCCCTAGGGCTGCTTCAGGCTGGCTGGCCAGTTCGGCCCCGCTGGGTGTCACGGTGTGGATGCCGGCCAATACCGGTGCGTGGCCCAGCGTAGTGGCCAGGCGTTCCAGCATGGGTTTCCAGCGTTCGCCACCAGTGACCACGGCAAACGGGCCATGCTGTGCCGCTTCGTGGAATGCGGCTTCGGCCAGGCCGGTAACCGGGGCCTGGCTGCCCTGGCGCAGTGCCAGCAGGCCGGGATCACCAAAACAGCCAATCAGCACCGCGTCAGGGGCGGGTTGCGGTTCCTGCAGGGCCTGTGCCCAGCGGTCCAGCAAAGCATGGGCGGCCACGGCATAGCTGGCTTCGCAGGCAATGTAAGGCGCACCAAAGCGGGCCGTGACGGTGCGCACCCGAACCTCCGGGCCGGCCGCTGCCTGCGCGTGCAACTGCAGCAGCGCGCTGACGTGCTCTGAGGTATTCGGGTTGATGACCAGCAGTTGGCGCATAGGGAGTCAAGGGCTTCCCGGCGTGGCACCGAACAGCGACACCAGGTCGGGCGTAGCCTCTTCTGAGGCAGTGAACTGCAGCTGCGTTTCCAGCTGCGCCAAGTGCTCGCGCATCAGGCGCGCGGCTTCACGCGGGTCGCGCAGGCGGATGGCGTCCAGCAGCGCGCGGTGTTCATCGCAGCCGCAGGACGTGGCCTCCACACGCGCCTGCGTGTGGTTGTTGCTGTAGGTCATGAGGATGAGCGAGGTGCGCGAGACCAGCTCGCGCAGGATGCGGCCCAGCGTCTGGTGGTCCGACGCGTTGGCGATGTGCAGGTGAAAGTCGCCCGAGAGGCGGATGGCGCGGCGCATGTCGCCTGCCGCGCGTGCGGCCTCTTCGTCGTTGATGCACTGGGTCAGCACCGCAATGTCGTCGGCCGTCGCACTGGCAATGAAGCATTCGATGAGCGTGGGTTCGATCATGCGGCGCACCTCGAATACCTCGCGCGCCTCTTTCTCCGTGGGCTGGGCCACGGTGGCGCCGCGGTTGGGCGTGAGGGTGACGATCTGCTCATTGGCCAGGCGCACCAGCACGGGCCGCACGCGCGTGCGCGACACGCCAAAGGCGCTGGCCAGTTTTTCCTCGATGAGCTTGGTGCCGGGCGGCAGGCGGTGGTCCAGAATGGTGGCCACCATGCGCTCGTAAATCTCGTTTTCTGTCAGAGCGACAAATTCAGTCATGCAGTCCGCCGGTTGGCTGGCTTCCTGGCCAGCAGTTTGGACAGGCCCACGGCCAGCCCCATCACCAGAAACGATACCACCATGGTCACGGTGCCCAGGGCGTAGATGGAGGGCGTAGTGACGGTGGTGGTCAGGCCCTGCAATTCGAGGGGTAGCGTGTTCACATCGCCAATCGCCTGCGAGGTGCGGGCGATCTCGTCCCAGCTGAGCGTGAAGCCGAACATGCCGATGCCGACGACAGAAGGCGCAATCAGCGGCAGCACCACGTGGCGGAAGCCCTGCCAGGGCGTGGCGCCCAGGTCGCGTGCGGCCTCTTCATACGCAGGGTTGAAGCGGTTGAAGATGGCAAACATGATCAGCAGGCCAAAGGGCAGCGTCCAGGTCAGGTGCGCGCCCAGGGCTGAGGTGTAAATGCCCAAGGCCGTGCCGTAGTTCTCCAGCACGCCGTCCATGCCCAGCACTTCCAGCATCTTCTTGATGCCACCGTCTAGCAGGCGAAACTCCAGCCCAATGCCCAGCGACACGATGATGGACGGCATGATGAGGCTGGCCACCACGGTGAAGAACAGGAGGTTGCCGCCACGCAGCTTCTTGCGGAAGGCCAAGCCGGCCAGCACCGAGAGCACGATGGTGAAGGCCATGACCGTGAGGCCCAGGCCCAGCGAGCGGTAGAGCGCCGCGCCAATGTCCACCACGCCCAGGCCCTCGGCCAGCTTGTGGAACCAGTGCAGCGAGAGGCCGCGCATGGGAAAGGTCAGGCCGCCATCCGGTCCCTGAAAGCTCAGCACCACGATGACCAGCATGGGCCCGTAGAGGAACAGCACATAGGCCGCAAAGAACAGGGCCAAGGCCCAGAAGGCGGCGGAGCGGTTTTTGGTTTCCATCTCAGAGCTCCTTGCGGATATCGACCATGCGCGTCAGCGCCCAGATGATCATGAGCACGATGCTCAAGAGAACCACTGCATTGGCCGCCGCCAGCGGGAACTGCAGGTAAGAGGTTTGCACCTGGATGATCTTGCCCACCGAGGCGATCTGCTGCCCGCCCATCACCCCGATGGTCACGAAATCGCCCATCACGATGGTGATCACGAAGATCGAGCCGATCAGGATGCCGGTGCGCGACAGCGGCACGATCACGTTCCACAGCGTCTGCCAGGCGCTGGCACCGCTGTCGCTGGAGGCCTCGATGAGGCTGCGGTCTATGCGCATCATGCTGTTGAAGATGGGCACGATCATGAAGGTGGTGAACAGGTGCACAAAGGCCAGCACCACCGAGAAGTCGGAAAACAGCAACCAGTCCACCGGCTGCTGCACCAGGCCCAAGCCCAGCAGGCCCTGGTTGACCA
>JBEGRT010000385.1:0-5634 GCA_041180305.1 Pseudomonadota bacterium | reverse complement strand
GAAGTGCTGGCCTCGGTGGGCTATTTCATCTGGCATGCCGGCCGCACCCGCCGCGCCGAGTTCCTGGTCATGAGCGGCACGCTGGGCGTGGCCGCGGCCCTGCTGGGCACCGAGCTGTTCTTCCAGTTCCGCCTGATGCAGTCCTGGGGCTGGAACATCACCTACTTCGTCATGCCCATCCTGTTCGCCGTGGTCAGCTTCCGCCTGATCCAGGTCTATGCCAAGGCCTTGCAGACGGCCGAAGGCGCCCGCGCCCAGCTGGAGCGTCGCGTGCAGGAGATCAGCGCCGAGATCGAGCGCAACTTCACCCAGATCGCCGAACTGCGCGTCGAACAGATCGCCGAGAAAGAGCGCAAGCGCATCGCCTCCGACCTGCACGACGACCTGGGCGCCAAGCTGCTGACCATCGTGCACACCAGCGACAACGACCGCATCTCGACCCTGGCGCGCGAGGCCCTCGACGAGATGCGCCTGTCGGTGCGGGGCCTGACCGGCCGCGCCATGCGCCTGCCCGACGCGCTGGCCGACTGGCGCTCCGAGGTGGTCTCGCGCCTGGGCCAGGCCGGCATCGAGGTGGAGTGGCGCCACCCCATGGACGTGTTCGACGAGCCCCTGTCGGCGCGCACCTATGTGCAGACCACCCGCATCATCCGCGAGGCGGTCAGCAACATCATCAAGCACAGCCAGGCCTCGCACGTGGTCATTTCGGCCGAGGTGGGCGAGACCGATTTCCAGGTCGTCATCCAGGACAACGGCAAGGGCATCCCGCTCGAACTCGACGGCCGCCTCGACCGCGGCCACGGCATGACCAGCATGAAACACCGCGCCAAACAGCTCAGCGGGCAGTGTCTGGTCGAGTCTGGCCCTGGTTTCGGCACGGTGATTCGTCTCACTTTGCCACTCGAGACCGAAACTGTCGCATCGGCACTCACCCCCGGTGCTAGCATTTCACCCCAGCGGCGGAGTGATCCCGCTCTTCCCCATTGATTCCCGAGGTTCCAGCCATGAAGCAAATTCTCCTGCTCGAAGACTTGCCCGAGATTCGTGCCTGGCTCAAGACGCTGGCGCAGCAAGTCTTCCCTGGCTGCCAGATCAGCGAATGCGCCCGTGTGCACGACGCCCTGCAGCTGGTGGGCGCCATGCGCTTTGACGTCGCCATGCTCGACCTCGGCCTGCCCGACGGCTCCGGCGTGGAAGTGGTGCAGGCCCTGCGCGAAAAGCAGCCCGACGTGCAGTCGGTGGTGGTCACCATCCACGACGACGACGACCACCTGTTCCCCGCCCTGCAGGCCGGTGCCTTCGGCTACCTGCTGAAAGAACAATCGCGTGAGCAGTTGGCCGAGCAACTGCAGCGCATCGCCCAGGGCGAGCCGCCGCTGTCGCCCTCCATCGCGCGCCGCGTGATCCAGTACTTCACGGCCCAGGCCCGCCTGCAGCCGCAGAACTTCGGCCAGGACATCGACACGGTGACGCCGCACGTGCAGCTGACCGACCGCGAAAACGAAGTGCTGCTGCGCGTGGCCAAGGGCTTCACGCTGCCCGAGATCGGCCAGCAGCTGAACCTGTCGCGCCACACGATTGCCGACTACGTCAAGCAGATCTACCGCAAGCTGAACGTGTCCTCGCGGGCTGAAGCCGCGCTGGAAGCGCAGCGTCTGGGGCTGTTCCGCCGATGATCGCTCGCCTCTCGGGGGTGCTGGCCGAGAAGGCCCCACCCTCGGTCCTCGTGGACGTCGGCGGTGTCGGCTACGAGGTCCAGGTGCCCATGAGCACCTTCTACAACCTGCCCGGGCTGGGTGAGAAGGTCACGCTGCTGACCCAGTTCATCGTCCGCGAAGACGCTCAGCTGCTTTACGGCTTTCTCACGGCCACCGAACGCGAGAGCTTCCGTGAGCTGATCAAGATCAGCGGCGTGGGCCCGCGCATCGCGCTGGCCGTGCTGTCGGGCCTGAACGCCAACGAACTGGCGCAGGCCGTGGCCAGCCAGGAAACCGCGCGCCTGATCAAGGTGCCGGGCATCGGCAAGAAAACCGCCGAGCGCCTGCTGCTCGAACTCAAGGGCAAGCTGGCGCCCGTGCTGGCCCAGCCCACCGCCTTCGCTGGCGACACCCATGGCGACATCCAGCAGGCCCTGCTGGCCCTGGGCTACTCCGACAAGGAGGCCCAGCTGGCACTCAAGGCCCTGCCGGCCGATGTGTCGGTGTCTGACGGCATCAAGCTGGCCTTGAAGGCCCTGTCACGCTGATGGTTCTGCTTTCTCGTCTGCCGGGGCGCCTGCTGCGCCCATCGTCATGGGGCGCGCTGTGCGTCATGGGCTGGGCCCTGACCGTGGGCGGTGGCGCCCATGCAGCGACCAAGGCCACTGCGCCCACACGGCCCCTGGCCACGCCGGTGCAGCAGTTCTGTGGCGACCTGGTGCGCAAGCTGCCCAATGTCACGCCGGCCCTGTGCGCCCGGGCCCAGCTGGTGCCCAACGGCGGCAAGTCGGTGCAGAACCGTGTGCTGTTCCAGCGCGATGTGATCTCGCCCAAGGCGCGGCTGAAGGTGCTGGTGGTGGGGGGCATCCATGGTGATGAACTCTCGGCCACGGCCCTGAGCCTGCACTGGATCGGCCACGCCATCGACACGCCTTCGAACGTGCACTGGCGCTTCGTGCCGCTGCTCAACCCCGACGGCATGCTGCTGGACGTGCCCACCCGCACCAATTCGCGCGGGGTCGACCTGAACCGCAACTTCCCCACGCCCAACTGGGACAAGGAAGCGCCACAGTACTGGAAAGACAAGACCCGCAACGACCCGCGCCGTTACCCCGGCCCCAAGCCCTTGTCCGAGCCTGAAAGCAAGTGGCTGTACGAGGAAATGGAGCGCTGGAAGCCGAACCTGATCGTGTCGGTGCACGCGCCCTATGGCGTGCTCGACTTCGACGGCCCGGCCGTGCCGCCTCAGCGCCTGGGGCGCCTGTACCTGGACCAGGTCGGCATCTTCCCGGGCAGCCTGGGCAACTATGGCGGCGTGCACAAGAAGGTGCCCGTGGTCACCATCGAGCTGCCCAGCGCGATTCGCACGCCGCAAGAGGCCGAGATGCGCCAGATGTGGCTCGACCTGTTGCGCTGGATGGGCGACCGCCTGGGCGCCGAGTGAACCAGAGGGGCGCGGCCCCGTCAGACCCCATCCGGCCCGCGCGGCTTCACCGTTGACAGAATCGCCAGCAGTCGCTGGATCTGGATGGGCTTGACCAGGTAGTGGTTGAAGCCTGTCTGCAGGGCCTGCGCGATGTGGTCGGGCAGGGCGTCGGCACTCAGGGCGATCAGGGGCATGCGTTTGGTGGCGGCGTGCGCACGCAAGGTGCGGCACATCTCCAGGCCGCTGCCATCGGGCAGGTTGATGTCGATCAGCGCCACATCGGGCAATTCGGTCTGGATGGCCTGCAGGCCCTGCTTGGAGGTCGGGAACGAGCTCAGCTGCACCTCGGGATGGGGCTGGAACAGCGACTCGACCAGGTTGCGGTTCAGGGCGTTGTCTTCCACGTGGATGATGCGCAGGGCGGGCAGGCGCGGGCGATGCATGGGCAGCGACGCGGTGGGTTCGTCCTTGGCCTGCAGCTTGTCGGCCAGCGGCAGGCTCAGGGTGAAGGTGCACTCCTTGCCCAGCGAGCTGTTCACGCTCAGGCTGCCGCTCATGAGCTCGGCCAGGCGGTGCGCAATGGCCAGGCCCATGCCCTGGTCGGTGTCGTCCATCAGCGTGGCCTGACCCTGGTTGCGTTGCAGCGCCGGGATGGGGCTGAAGGGCTGGAACAGGCGGCTGCTGTCCAGCGGTGGCAGTCCATCACCGGGGTGGCTCACCTGCACCAGCACGCGGGGCTGTTCGGGGTGCTGCTTCAGCGAGATCCACACCGTGCCTTCACGCGGGCAGTGCCCGATGGCAAAACGCACCAGGGCCTGCAGGATGGTCTTGACGTGGATGGGGTCGGCCCAGGCCGGGCCGCATTCGCCTTCGATGACCTGCGTGATGCGGGCCTGTCGGGCCAGGCCCTCGTGCTGGTGGCAGGCCTCCTTGACCACGGTGTGCAGGTTCACGCGCTGCGCGTGCATGGCCAGCACGCGGTCTTCGGCGTTGGCCAGGGTCACGGCCTTGTCCAGCAAGTGCAGCAACTGGCGCGCGGCCTGCTGGATGTTGGACAGATGGCGCCGGGCGTCGGCCGAGGCATCGACCTCCATCTCCAGCAGCTGCGAAAAGCCCACGATGGTGTTGAGCGGCCCGCGCATGCCGTGGCTGAGCTGGCCCAGGAAGGTGGAGCGGCGCGCCAGGGCCACCTCGGCCTCCAGGCGGCGGTTGTGCTCGGTCTCGGCCCAGCGCTGTGAGCGCAGGTCGGTCAGCACCTCGATGTAGCGGTCGATGCGGCCAGTCTCGGCCACCAGCGGGTGCGCGGTGCGTGCCACCCACAGGGCCTCGCCGTTGCGGTGGTGCACGCACATGGGCTGTTGCTCGACGCCTTCGCCGCGCGCCAGCGTCTGGCACAGCCGCGTGATGGCTTCGGCGTCGGTCTGCGGGCCACTGATCAGCTCGTCGACCTGTCGACCCTGGGCGTCTTCCAGCGTGTAGCCGGTCAGGCGGGTGAAGGCCGGGTTGGCCCACAGGATGTTGCGTTGGGCGTCGCAGACGATCACGGCGTCGGCGATGCGGTCGGCCAGCACGGCGAGTTCGCGCGCCGACGCCTGCGCGTCGGGCAATGCCATGGCTTGACGGGGGGTGTCCAGCATGACGGGCTCCTGAGTTGTGAAGGGCCAAGGCCCCATTTTTTTGTGTCAGCCGGGGCTGGCTGGCGCATCGTGGCGCGTGTCGTCGAATCTACACCTGAAAGTGCTTGTGCAGGATGTTCAGCAGGCGGTTGATCTGTAACGGCTTGACCAGGTAGTGGTCCACGCCGGCATCGGTGGCCACGGCGATGCTTTCGGGCAGCGCGTCGGCGCTCAGGGCGATCACCAGCGGGCGCTGTTCGGCCGGCCAGCCAGCCAGCTCGCGCGCCAGGGTCAGGCCATTGCCATCGGGCAGGTTGATGTCCAGCAGCACCACATCGGGCGGCGTGGCCTGCACGCAGCTCAGCCCTTCTCCCAGCGTGCAGGCCATGGCCACCTGCACCTGCGGTTGGGTGCTGAACACGGCCTCGATCAGCACGCGGTTCATCGCGTTGTCTTCCACGCACAGCAGGCGCAGGGCCGGCAGCTCGATGGTGGCGTCATCGGTGTCGCTCACATGCAGCGGGGTCGTGTGAGCCATCAGGTGGTCGGCCGCCGGCAAGGTCAGGGTGAAGGTGCTGCCCTCGCCCGGCGCACTCTGCACCGACAGGTCACCCAGCATCAGTTCAGCCAGGCGCTTGCAGATGGCCAGGCCAATGCCGTGGCCCGGCGCCATGCCCGCGGTCTGGTCGAGTCGGGTGAAAGGCTGGAAGATGCGCGCCTGATCGTCAGGGGACATGCCCACTCCCTGGTCGCTCACCGTCAGCTGCACCAGGTGGGTGACCGGGTCGAGCTGCCCACGCACTTCGATCACGCCCGGGCCGGGGGAGTACTTCACCGCGTTGCTCAGCAGGTTGTCGAGGATCTCGCGCACTCGCTGGGCGTCGCCCATGGCGCA
>JBEGRT010000384.1:0-4145 GCA_041180305.1 Pseudomonadota bacterium | reverse complement strand
CGTGATGCTCAAGTGCCTGCAGCGTGTGTGGCCGGCCTCGGGGGCGTCGAAGTGAGCCTGTTCATGCATGCGGCCGATGCCGCGCAGCCGCAGGCCTTGCGCCGCCTGGTGGTGGGCCTGGTGCTGTTGACCTTGCTGGCCATGGCGCTGAGCCTGTCGGTGGGCAGTCAGGGCTGGGAGCCTTTGTTGTTCGAGGCACAGTGGCCCACGGCCCAGGAGGGCGAGATGTCGTCGCTGCAGGCCATGGCGCACCAGATCTTGTGGGAGATCCGCCTGCCGCGCACGCTGGGCACCTGGCTGGCCGGGGCCTTGCTGGGCCTGTCGGGCGCATTGGCCCAGGGCCTGTTTCGCAACCCCCTGGCCGACCCCTACCTGCTGGGCAGTTCGTCTGGCGCGGCCTTGGGCGTGGCCCTGTGCATGGCCGCGTTCGGCCTGAGCCCCATGGGCATGGCCTGGTGGGGCCGCATGGGCCTGACCGGTGCTGCCTTCGTGGGCGGGCTGCTGGCTGTGCTGCTGACCCTGTTGCTGGCCCGTGGCGTGGCCCACACCCTGCGCCTGCTGCTGGCCGGTGTGGTGGTGGGCGTGGTGCTGGGGGCCTTGAGCGCCATGACCATGCTGCTGGTGCCTGACATCATGCGACCCATGCAGGCCTTCATGCTGGGCACCACGGGTTTTCTGGGCTGGCCGGCCGTGGCCGTGATGGCGCCCGCACTGGCCTTGACCTTGTGTGCGGCGCTGGCCGGGGCCCGTGCCCTCGATGCCCTCAGCCTGGGCGATGCCGTGGCCCGCAGCCTGGGCGTGCCCATGGCCTGGGTGCGCGCAGGCCTGGTGCTGGCGCTGGCCTTGTCCACAGCCACTGCGGTGGCTCAGGCCGGGCTGGTGTCCTTCGTGGGCCTGGTGGCGCCCCACCTGGTGCGTGCCCGCGTGGTGCTGACCCACGGCCCCCTGATGGCCTTGTCGGCCGCCATGGGCGGGCTGCTGCTGCTGTGCGCTGACACCCTCGCGCGCTGGTGCTGGGCCCCGCAAGAATTGCCCGTGGGCGTGCTGACCGCCGTGATGGGCGGTGGCTACCTGCTGTGGCGCATGCACCGGAGCTGACCTCATGCTGAGTGCACACCAGTTGAGCCTGCAATGGCCGCGTTCGGGCGGGGCCATGGCCCTGCGCGGCGTGAACCTGACGCTCTCGCCCCGTTGCTGGACGGCCATCGTCGGCCCCAATGGCGCGGGCAAATCCACCCTGCTCAAGGCCTTGGCCGGTTTGCAGCCCTGCGAAGGGGAAGTGCGTTGGCAGGATCGCCCGCTGGCCCGCTGGCCCTTGCGCGAGCGGGCTCGTTTCCTGTCGTGGCTGGGCCAGGCCGAAGGGGGCGGCGATGACCTGCGCGTGCTGGATGTGGTCGCCCTGGGCCGCCTGCCGCATCAGGCCTGGCTGGCGGGCCCCTCGGCCGATGACCAGGCCGCCATCGAACAGGCCATGCAGGCCACCCATTGCTGGGCCATGCGCGACAAACCCCTGTCGCAGCTGTCGGGCGGCGAGCGCCAGCGCGTGCTGCTGGCCCGTGCCCTGGCCGTGCAGGCCCAGGTGCTGCTGATGGACGAGCCCTTGGCCCACCTCGACCCGCCCCACCAGGCCGACTGGCTGCACATGGTGCAACGCCAGCGCCAGGCCGGTGTGACGGTGGTGAGCGTGCTGCACGAGCTGAACATGGCCTTGATGGCCGACGAGCTGGTGGTGATGGCCCAGGGCCAGGTGCTGCACCAGGGTTCGCCCCGAAACCCCGACACGCGACTGGCCCTGCAGGCCGTGTTCGACCACCGCGTGGCCGTGCACGAAGTGGCCGGCCAATGGGTGGCCTTGCCCGTGACTGGATGACGATGACGACTGAAAACTCTGTGGCTTCCACCCCGTGCACCGCCACGCCCGAGCCCGTGTGGTGCCCTGCGGTGCTGGTCAGTGCACCCGCCTCCGGGCAGGGCAAGACCACGGCCACGGCGGCCCTGGCCCGCTGGCATGTGCAGCAGGGCCGCCGCGTGCGCGTGTTCAAGACCGGCCCGGATTTCCTCGACCCCATGGTGCTGTCGCGGGCCTGTGGTGCTCCGGTGCAGCAGCTCGACCTGTGGATGGGTGGCGAGGCGCATTGCCGCCGCCTGCTGTGGGAAGCCGCGCAAGAAGCCGATGTGATCCTGGTGGAAGGCGTGATGGGACTGCACGATGGCGCGCCCTCGTCGGCCGACCTGGCCCTGACCCTGGGCCTGCCGGTGCTGGCCGTGATCGATGCAGCGTCGATGGCGCAGACCTTCGGAGCCCTGGCCCTGGGGCTGGCCCAGTACCGCCCGGGCCTGAAGCTGGCCGGTGTGCTGGCCAACCGCGTGGGCAGCCCGGGCCATGCGCAGATGCTGCAGGAAAGCCTGCCCGAGGGCATGGCCTGGTTCGGCGGCCTGCCGCGTGACGAGGCCCTGCAGTTGCCCTCGCGCCATCTGGGCCTGGTGCAGGCCGATGAAGTGGCCGACCTGGAAGCGCGCCTGGACCGTGCGGCCCAGGCCTTGGGCGCCATGCAGCCCGCCATGCCCGAGCCCGTGTGCTTTGCGCCGCCCCCCGAGCCGTTGCCGCAAGAGCGCATGCCCGAAGGCCAGCCTTTGCAGGGTGTGCGCATCGGCGTGGCGCACGACGAAGCGTTTGCCTTTGTCTACCCCGCCAACCTGGCACTGCTGCAGGCTTTGGGTGCCCAGGTGCAGACCTTCTCGCCCTTGCACAGCGCCAGCTTGCCCGAGGTCGATGCCCTGTACCTGCCTGGCGGATACCCCGAACTGCACGCGCAAGCCTTGTCGGCGCGCCACGATGTGCGGGCCTGGTTGCACGCGCATGTGCAGGCCGGCAAGCCCCTGGTGGCCGAGTGCGGCGGCATGTTGTCGCTGCTCGATGGCCTGACCCCGCACGAGGGCGAACGCGTGCCGATGTGGGGGGTGTTGTCTGGCGAGGGCGAAATGCGCAAGCGCCTGGTCAACCTGGGCATGCACGACGTGGCGTTGCCCGAAGGGGTGCTGCGCGGCCACACCTTCCACCACGCGGCCATGGCGTCGAACGCGAGCCCGGTGGCGCAGACCCGCCCGCGTCGGCTGAACGGGCAGCCTGAGGCCGTGTGGCGGCAGCAGCGCCTGGTGGCCAGCTTCCTGCACCTCTACTTTCCTTCCAACCCCGCGGCGGTGGCGGCCTTGTTCAGCCCCGCGCCCTTTGCGCACAAGGATGATCGCCATGTGGCTTGAGATTGGCTTTGCCCATGTGACCCAGGCCTTGCTGTGGCCCGTGCTGTGCCTGGTGGCCGCGGGTTTCCTGTTCGCCGTGTGGACCGCCGGGGCCACGGTGATGGAAGCAGTGCAACGCTGGCGGGAGCCCGCATGGCGCGCCTTGCCTCAGGGAGCCGCCCTGAGCCTGGAGGAACTGGAACTGGCGGTGGTTCGCCAGCTGGAGCCGGTGCGCCTGCTCGCGAGGCTGAGTCCCATGTTGGGCCTGATCGCCACCATGATCCCGCTGGGCCCTGCCTTGCAGAAGGTGGCTGAAGGGCAGGGGCAGCAAGCGTTGGCCGTGTTCAGCGGTGCTTTCGCGGGCGTGGTGCTGGCGCTGGCGGCGGCGAGCATCGGCCTGGCCGTGCATTCGGTGCGTCGTCGCTGGCTGCTGGCCGAGTTGCTGGCCGAGCGCCGGGCGCGTGGGGTGGCCGCATGAGCCTGACACACCTGCGCATCCTCGACGAGGAGGACGATGATCCGATGCTCTCGGCCATCAACCTGGTGGACGTGTTCCTGGTGCTGGTGGTGGCCCTGCTGGTGGCCTTGTCGATCCGCCAGCAGAGCGACCCTGCGGCGGGTGAATCGGTGACCGTGATCCGCAATGCCGGGCAGTCCGGCATGGAGATCACGGTGCGCGAGCACGGGCAGGAGATCAAGTTCAAGGGCACGGGCGAGCAGGGCGCCGCGCAGGGCGTGCGTGCCGGTGTGGCCTATCGCCTGCCCGACGGGCAGGTGCTGTATGTGCCCGAGGTTGGTGCGAGCGCTCCAGCCGCTCCGGCCGCAGGCGCTCGCTGAGCACGGTGCGAGTGGGCATGCACATCCTGGGTGTCTGCAGTGCGCTGCTGCATGGCTGTCTGTCAGGC
>JBEGRT010000383.1:0-2961 GCA_041180305.1 Pseudomonadota bacterium | reverse complement strand
AACAGCGCCGCCACGGCCACGGCGTAGACCAGCTTGTGCAGCAGGCGCCAGCGCGCACCGCCCAGGGCCCGTACCGCGGCGTTGAACGAGGTCAGCGCCAGCGGTGTCATCAGCACCAGGGCCACGGCGCCCACCAGGATGAAGTTGCGCTTGACGATGTCGTGCACGATGTCATCGAGCACCCAGCCCTTGTCCAGCCAGGCATAGGCCAGAAAATGCAGCAGCGCGTACGCAAAGGCCGCCACACCCAGCCCGCGCCGAAAACGCAGCAGCTGCGGCATCTGGAAGATCTCGCGCAGGGGCGTGACGGCCAGGGCCAGCCACAGCCAGCGCAAGGCCCATTCGCCGGTCTCGTGAATCAGTTTTTCCGCGGGGTTGGCGCCCAGTCGGCCTGCCACACCAGCCAGCACCACGCCCACGAGGGGCAAGGCGTACAGCGCCCATGACAAGGGCTTGCTGGCGGGGTGCACCAGCGCACGTTGGATCAGGTCTTTCACGGCAGGGGGGGCGTCAGTAGTATTTCTTGAGGTCCAGGCCAGCATACAGCTGCCCCACCTGGGCCTCGTAGCCATTGAACATCAGCGTGGGTTTGCGGGGTGTGAAGAAGCCACCCTCGCCCAGCCGGCGCTCGGAAGCCTGGCTCCAGCGCGGGTGATCCACCTTGGGGTTCACGTTCGAATAAAAGCCGTATTCACGCGGGTTGGCGGCCGTCCATGACGACACCGGCTCGCGCTCGACCAGGCGGATCTTCACGATGCTCTTGGCACTCTTGAAGCCGTACTTCCAGGGCACCACCAGGCGCAGGGGCGCGCCGTTCTGGTTGGGCAGCACCTCGCCATACAGGCCGAAGGCCATCAGCGTCAGCGGGTGCATGGCCTCGTCCATGCGCAGGCCTTCCACATAGGGCCACACCAGCACCGGGCTGCGCACACCGGGCATCTGCCTGGCGTCGGCCAGCGAATGGAACTCCACGAACTTTGCCTTCGAGGTGGGCTGCACCTTCTTCAGGATGGCCGACAGCGAATAGCCCACCCAGGGGATCACCATCGACCAGCCTTCCACGCAGCGCAGCCGGTAGATGCGCTCTTCCATGGGGGCCAGTTTCAGCAAGTCGTCCAGGCCCAGGGTGATGGGCTTGTCCACCTCGCCCTCGATGCGCAGCGTCCAGGGCCGGGTCTTGAGCGTGTGGGCCAGCTCGGCCGGGTCGCTCTTGTCGGTGCCGAACTCGTAGAAGTTGTTGTAGGTGGTCACGTCCTCATAAGGCGTGAGCTTGTCGCTGGCCAGCGCACCCGGCACTGCGCTGCGCACGCTGGGCAGTGCCGCCAGCTTGCCCGCACGGGGCACCGCGGCCACGCCTTGGGCATGCGCTGCAGGCAGCCCCAGGGCGCCTGCCAGCCCCCCTGCGCCGCCCAGGGCCAGCCCCTTGAGCAGGTCACGCCGCTGCGCGTACACCTCCAGCGGGGTGATCTCGTGGGCGTGCGGGTGCTGCATCCCGCTGTCGGGGTGGGTGGGCGAGCGTGAGGTCTTGATCCACATGGCAGGGCTCCAGGGTGAGGCCGGTGTCGTTCTGTTCACCACGTCGCAACGGGCACGCATTTCCTGACACCGTCGCACACCATACATCGGTCAGGGTTCACCTCGGCCGGCACCCGAACTCTGCCCCTGGTCAGGGCGCGGACAAATCGGGCACCTTGCCATCGGGCAGGCGGATCTGAAGCAGCCGCCCGGCCAGGCGGGCCTGCACACGCTCGGGCAGCGGCGCAAAGCCCGTGCCCTTGGTCAGCTCGTCGCCATGCATGAAGGCCCAGTACACGAAACGGGCGAGCGCCTGGGCCTTGGCCACATCGCGCGGGTTGGCGTCCAGCAGCACGAAGCTGGTGGCCGTGAGGGGCCAGGCATCCCGACGGGGCTGGGCCAGCAGCGAGGCCTCGTCATCGCCCTTGCGGTACACGTCGCTGGCCAGCAAGGCCGCGCGGAAAGCCGCTTCCGAGGCCACCACGCTGGCATCGTCTTGCGTGCGCAACTTCACCGCCGTCAGCCGGTCACGCCCCACGCGGTCGAACGACACATAGCCCAAGGCCCCCACGGTGTTCTGCACGCGCTCGACCACGCCATCGTTGCCTTTGGCGCGCACAGGTTCACCAGGCCAGGCCGGCTTGGTGCTGGCTGGCACCTTGGCCGCGAAAGCGGGCGACACCAGCCCCAGGTAACGCGTGAACACTTCCGAAGAGCCCGAGCCATCGTCACGCACCACACGGCGCACCGGCACATTGGGCAGCTTCAGGCCTGGGTTCAGGGCCGCCACGCGGGCGTCGTTCCACTGGGTGATCTCGCCCAGCATCAGGGCGGCCAGCACCGGGCCGTCGAGCACCAGAGTGTTGCTGGCCACGCCCGGCAGGTTCACCACGGGCACCAGGCCACCCACCACCAGCGGGATCTGCACCAGCCGGTGTTCGGCCCGCTGGGCCGCATTCAGCGGGGCATCGGTGCCGGCCCACAGCGCCGTGCGCTGCCGCGCGCGGGCCACACCATCCGACGAGCCCGTGGCCGCATAGGGCAGGCGCAACTCGGGGTGCAGCCGTTCGTATTCACGGGCCCAGCGCTCGTACACCTTGGCGGGGAAGGTGGCCCCAGCGCCTTCCAGCACCAGCTGGCCCCAGGCGGCCTGGCTGGCCACACACACACCCAGCACCGTCACCCACGACAGGATGCGGCGCTTCCACACACGGCTCGACTCGGTCATTCAGCAATCGTTCGGTACAGCAAGGGCCGAACGATACACCGAGGGAAAGCCCTCGCAGGCTCAGGCCGCCTTTTTCGCGGGCACCTTGCGTGCGCTCTTCTTGGCCGCCGGGGCCTTGGCCGCACGCGGCTCGAACTCGAAGCCCACCTTGCCGGCCTTCGCGTCCCAGCTCAGGAAAGCCTTGAACTTGCGACGGGTCTTGTTCGACACGAAGTTTT
>JBEGRT010000382.1:0-2620 GCA_041180305.1 Pseudomonadota bacterium | reverse complement strand
GCACCTGCGGCGCCTGGGCCACCTGCGCATACAGCGCTTCGTCCAATGTGCCGCGGGCGGCCTTGAGGCTCAGATCAGCCTGTCCATTGACCGACCGCACGGCTGCGCTGAATTCACTCAGGGCCGAGGCATTGATCAGGTGCACTGAAAACGCCAGGGCCACACCCAGCAGCACCGCCAGCAAGGCGGTGGCATGGCGGCCCGGGTGCTGGCGCACCTCGGACCACGAACTGTGGCGCAGCAGCTGCCAGGTCAGGCGGTTCATGCCAGGGTGGCCGGGCGCAGCCCGTCGCGGGTCAGGCGCAGCACGCGGTCGGCCTGGGCAGCGGCGGCCGGTGAATGCGTGACCATCACGCAGGCCGCGCCATGCAGGCGCGTCTGTTCACGCAGGGCCAGCATCACCTGGGCCGCGGTGTCGGGGTCGAGGTTGCCAGTCGGCTCGTCGGCCAGGATCAGCGCGGGGCGGTGCACCAGGGCCCGGGCAATGGCCACACGCTGCAACTGCCCGCCCGACAACTGCTGCGGCAGGCGCTCGCCCAGATCGCCCAGGCCCAGGGCCGCCAGCACCTGTTGCACCCGGGCCGCATCGGGCTGTTGCAGCAGCATCAGGGGCAGGGCCACGTTCTGGCGCACGCTCAGGTGGGGCAGCACATGGAAGGCCTGGAACACGAAACCCAGGTGCTCACGCCGCAGGCGCGACAGGGCCTCGTCGCCCAGCAGGTCCACCCGATGGCCTTGCAACAGCACCTCGCCAGACTGCAATTTTTCCAGGCCCGCCAGGGCATTGAGCAGGGTCGATTTGCCCACCCCCGAATCGCCCACGATGGCCACGAACTCGCCGGCCTGCACCTGCAGGTCCACCCCCTGGAACACCGGCGTGTCGCCATGGCGGCGCAGCAGGCCGCGGGCGGCCAGCAGGCCCGGGGTGGGCGTGTCCAGGACATCGGGCGGGGCAGGCTTTGAAGGCATCCGGGGATTATTGGCCGTTCCTCGGCCCCGTGGCGCGCTGGACTGAACCCCCATGCTCGGCAGGCGCTGGGCCGATGTCGGACAATGCCGCCCATGAGCCTTGGCGAATTCGACCTGATCTCCCGCTACTTCATGCGCCCCGAAGGCCAGGGGCCGCGCCGTGCCGTGGTCGGCAACGGGGACGACTGCGCCGTGATCGCCCCCGCGCCGGGCCACCACATCGCACTGTCGACCGACACGCTGGTGGAAGGGCGGCATTTCCTGTCCACGGTCGACCCCGCCCGACTGGGCCACAAAAGCCTGGCCGTGAACCTGTCGGACCTGGCCGCCTCGGGCGCCCGACCCCTGGGCTTCACCCTGGCCCTCACCCTGCCCCGTGCCGATGCCAGCTGGCTGGCCGGTTTCTCGCAGGGCCTGCTGGCCCTGGCCGATGCCCACGACTGCGAACTGATCGGCGGCGACACCACCGCCGGGCCGCTGACCATCGGTATCACGGTGCTGGGCGAGGTGCCCGTGGGGGCGGCCCTGCTGCGCAGCGGTGCCCGCCCCGGCGATGACCTGTGGGTGAGTGGCCAGCCCGGCGAAGCGCGCCTGGCGCTGGAGGTGTTCCGCGGCACCTTGTCGCTGTCGGCCGATGATTTCCAGACCACCCGCGACCGCATGGAATGCCCCTCGCCGCGCGTGGCCCTGGGGCTGGCCCTGCGCGGGCTGGCGCATTCGGCCATCGACGTGTCAGATGGCCTGCTGGGCGATCTGGGCCACATCCTGCGGCGCAGCGGTGTGGGCGCCACCCTGCACACCGAATGCCTGCCCCGCAGCGCCTGCCTGACCCGCCAGCCGCCCGAGCTGCAACTCGACATGCTGCTGGCCGGTGGCGACGACTATGAACTGCTGTTCAGCGCCCCGGCCACGGCCCGTGACCGGGTACAGGCCGCGGCCGCCCAGGCCGGCGTGCCCGTGCACCGCTTCGGCCAGATCGATGCCGAGCCTGGGCTGCGCCTGCTCGACCAAGGGCGCCCTCTGGCCAACCGCTGGACCTCTTTCGATCACTTCCGGGCCTGAACCGCACGCCTCACGCCCCGCTCACTCCCACCATGCCCCAGCCCCTCGACCACGCACCCGACGCCCGCGAAGTTCAGGCCCCGCGCCGCTCCACCGTGCAGATGCTGTTGCGCCACCCGGCCCACCTGATCGCCCTGGGCGCCGGCAGCGGGCTGAGCCCTGTGGCCCCGGGCACGGTGGGCACCCTGTGGGCCTGGCTGGTGTTCGCCGTGCTCGACAAGGCCTGGGGCCATGGCGCCAGCGCTGATCTGAAATGGGCCTGGCTGCTGGGCATCGGCACCGTGGTGGGCTGGTGGGCCTGCACCTGCACCGCCCGCAGCCTGCGCGTGGCCGACCCCAGCGCCGTGGTCTGGGACGAAGTGCTGGCCTTCTGGCTGGTGCTGTGGGTGGCTGGCCCGCTCAACCTGGCCGGCCAGTGCCTGGCTTTTGCTCTGTTCCGCTTTTTCGACGCGGTCAAGCCCGGCCCGGTGGCCTGGGCCGATGGTCTGTTCAAGGCCGGCAAGGGCCAGCCCATCGGGTATGCACAAGGCTTCGGCATCATCTTCGACGACCTCGTGGCCGCCTTGTGCACCTTGCTCGTGCTGGCAGT
>JBEGRT010000381.1:0-2659 GCA_041180305.1 Pseudomonadota bacterium | reverse complement strand
AGCCCGCGTTTTCCGACAGGAAGCCGTAGCCGGGGTGGATGGCCTGGGCGCCGCAATCGCGCGCCACCTGCAGGATCACGTCCTGGCGCAGGTAGCTCTCGCTGGCCAGGGCCTCGCCGATGCAGTAGGCCTCATCGGCCTCGCGCACATGGCGCGACGCGGCATCGGCCTTGGAATACACCGCCACGCTGGTCACACCCAGCTGCCGCAGCGTGCGGATGATGCGGCAGGCAATGGCCCCGCGGTTGGCAATCAGTACCTTGGTGAACATGGCTCAGTCCCAGATCAGGAATTCCACCGGCGTGGGGTTGTAGGCGTTGCAGGGGTTGTTCAGCTGCGGGCAGTTGGACACCAGCATCCACAGGTCCATCTCGGCGCGCAGCTCCACGTACTTGCCCGGCGCCGACACGCCATCGGCAAAGGTCAGCCCACCGTCGGGCGTGACCGGCACGTTCATGAAGAAGTTGACGTTGGGCACCAGGTCACGCTTGCTCAGGCCCGCGTCCACCTGGGCCATGGCCAGCAGGTAGTTGTCACGGCACGAATGCATGAACTTCTTCTGCAGGGCGTAGCGCACCGTGTTGCTTTCGGAAGCGCAGGCACCGCCCAGGGTGTCGTGGCGGCCACAGGTGTCGGCCACGATGGTCAGCAGCGGCCGCCCTTCGTTGCTCATCAGCACCGAGCCCGTGCTCAGGTAGATACCGCCTTGCGCCAGCATGGTGTCGGTGGCGCTGTAGTGCTCGGCCACGTCGTGCCAGTTGTAGAAGATGATGTCCACCGCCTGGTTGCCCTCCAGGTCGAGGATGCGCACGGTTTGCCCCTGCCTGATCTCGGTCAGCCACGGTTCGCCCGCTGGCTGGCGGTGGCGGGTGTGGGCCTGGGCCGGGTCCAGCGTGCTGGCCTTCAGGCCGGAGAAAGTGGTCGATGCGGTCATGGCAGGCTCCTCAGCACAGGGCGAACACGTCGCTGTTGTGGTGTGCACGGGCACATTCGGGGCGGAAGTGGCGGCAGAAGTCATCGGCCGGTGCCGGGCCGCAGCGCCAGGCGGCCACCCCCACCTTGCCGGGCGCGTAGGCGGTGCCGGGGTCGAGCGGGTGCGGGGCCGTGCTCAGGGCCACGATCACGTCCATGTCCATGCGCATCTCGACCACACTGCCTTTGGGCGCATGGCCCGGGTGGAAGTGGAAGGCACCCGCCTCGTCCACGCTGACCTTGCTGAACAGGTTCACCGGGGCGATGAGGTCGCGCGGGCCCAGGCCGTGTTTGCCGATCTCGATCAGCAGGCCGTCCTTGCCACTGCGGTACATGGCGTTGCGGTGCGCTTCGAAGCGGCGCTCGCCGTACTGGCGGTTCAAGCGCGGTGTGTCGAGCAAGGCGCCCAGCGGGTCGTGCCAACCCACCGTGTCGTGCGTGACCGAGGCCATGGCCCGGCCCATGTCGCTCATCAACACGTGGCCGCGGGTGTAGTGGGCCGTGTGCTGGGCCTTCAGGCTGTCGGGCATGTTGTAGCGCTCCAGCGGGTCGTGGGCCGCATACAGCACCACCGAGGCGTTGCAGCCTTCATCCAGCGCCACGAAGCGCAGGGCCATGCCGCGGCGCAGGCGCCAGCTCCAGTGGCCACCACCGGGCACCACTTCGCTGAACACCACCTGCTCGTCAGGCAGGTCGGGCGCAAAGCGTTGCCAGTGCGGGTGGGCATCGACCGGCTGCTGGGTCGGTGGGTTGTCGAGCAGGTGTTGGGCGTGTTCAGACATGAGGTCTCCCAGCAGGCGGCCAAGGCGGCGCCTGCACACAGGTCACAGGGGTTCGGTACAGGGGATCAGGCTTCGGCGGTGCGCGACAGCTGTTCCAGCAGGTCGAGGTCGGTCTTCATGCCCGAGGTCTCCTTGATGCGGTCCAGAATCTGGCGCTTGAGCTGCAGGAACTCGGGCGCATGCTTCATGTCCTGCGTGCGCTGCGCCGGCAGCGGCACCTCATAGATGGTGTCGATGCGGCCCGGGCGTGGCGCCATCAGCACGATGCGCTGCCCCAGGTAGATGGCCTCCTCCACGTCGTGGGTCACAAACACAATGGTGGCCTTCTCCAGCCGGTGCACATGCAGGATCAGGTCGTGCATCACCTCGCGGGTCTGCGCATCGAGCGCGCCGAAGGGTTCGTCCATCAGCAAAATCTCGGGGCGGCTCATCAGGGCTCGCGCAATGGCCACGCGCTGCTGCATGCCGCCCGACAGCTGGTTGGGCCAGGCGTCTGCCACATGGCCCAGGCCCATCAGGCGCAACAGGGCATCGGCCCGGCCCGCGGCGGCCTCCACGTCGGCGCTGGTGCGCTCTTGCGTGTGCACCTTCAGTTGCCGGCAGAACTTGATGTTCTCGCGCACCGACATCCAGGGGTACAGGCTGTAATGCTGGAACACCATGGCCCGCTCGGGGCCCGGGCCCTGCACCGGCTGGCCATCGACCTGCAGGCTGCCACCGGTGTGGTGCTCCAGCCCGCCGATGGTGCGCAACAAGGTCGACTTGCCGCACCCCGAGGCACCCACAAAGGTCACGAACTCGTTGGGCTGGATCTGCAGGTCCACGGCCTGCAGCGCATCGTGTGCCGCACCCGGGTAGCGCTTGAACAGCTGGCGCACATCGATCTTGGGCGTCATGTCAGCCTT
>JBEGRT010000380.1:0-4802 GCA_041180305.1 Pseudomonadota bacterium | reverse complement strand
CCTGTTCATGCGTCGTGTGATGGAAGGTGGCGACTGGACCCTGTTCTCGCCCGCCACCTGTCCCGACCTGCACGACAAGTTCGGCATCGCTTTCGAAGAGGCCTACACCGCCTACGAGGCCAAGGCCGACCGCGGCGAGATCAAGCTGTTCAAGCGCATGAAGGCCACCGACCTGTGGCGCAAGATGCTGACCATGCTGTTCGAAACCGGCCATCCCTGGATCACCTTCAAGGATGCCTGCAACGTGCGCTCGCCCCAGCAGCACGTCGGCGTGGTCCACTCGTCGAACCTGTGCACCGAGATCACCCTGAACACCAACGGTGGCGAGATCGCCGTGTGCAACCTGGGCTCGGTGAACCTGTCGCAGCACATCAAGGACGGTGGCATCGACCACGACAAGCTGCGCAAGACGGTGACCACCGCCATGCGCATGCTCGACAACGTGATTGACATCAACTACTACGCCGTCAAGAAGGCCCGCGATTCGAACCTGCGCCACCGCCCGGTGGGCCTGGGCATCATGGCCTTCCAGGATGCGCTGTATCAGCTGCGCACCCCCTACGCCAGCCAGGCCGCCATCGAATTCGCTGACCGCTCGATGGAAGCTGTCTGCTACTACGCCTACTACGCCTCGACCCAGCTGGCCGAAGAGCGCGGCCGTTACAGCAGCTACCGCGGCTCGCTGTGGGACCGCGGCATCCTGCCGATCGACTCGCTGAAGCTGCTGGCCGAACAGCGCGGTGGCTACGTCGAAGTCGACACCTCGACCACCCTGGACTGGGATGCCCTGCGTGCCCGCATCGCCACCTTCGGCATGCGCAACAGCAACTGCGTGGCCATCGCGCCCACCGCCACCATCTCGAACATCGTGGGTGTCGATGCTTCCATCGAACCCTGCTTCGGCAACCTGTCGGTCAAGTCCAACCTCTCGGGCGAGTTCACCGTGGTCAACGAGTACCTGGTGCGCGACCTCAAGAAGCTGGGCCTGTGGGACGACGTGATGGTCATGGACCTCAAGCACTTCGACGGTTCGCTGCGCCGCATCGACCGCGTGCCGGAAGACCTCAAGGCCCTGTACGCCACGGCTTTCGAAGTCGAACCCATCTGGCTGGTGGAAGCTGCCTCGCGTCGCCAGAAGTGGATCGACCAGGCCCAGTCGCTGAACATCTACATGGCTGGCGCATCGGGCAAGAAGCTCGATGAAACCTACAAGCTGGCGTGGGTGCGTGGCCTCAAGACCACCTACTACCTCCGCACCGTGGGCGCCACGCACGCCGAGAAGTCGACCGTGTCGCGCGGTCAGCTGAACGCCGTGTCGGCCAATGCAGGTGGCATGGCGATGGCTCCGGCAGAGGCGATGGCCACTGAACCGGCCACTGACGTCAAGTTCTGCTCGATCGACAACCCCGATTGCGAAGCCTGCCAATAAAGCGCACTTGAGTTTGACAGGCATCGGCCGGAAAGGCCGATGAACACTGGGTTCCCGGCGCATGAGGTTTTTTCAGAGCCTCATGCGAATCGACAAAAAGCCCGTGTTCATGCCGCTTTTCGGCGATGCTTTCGATGCAAGCCAGCAACAGAACTGGCTTGCACATGTCAACAAGTGCTTGGTGTTTTTCGCAACACCCTTTCATAATCCGACTCCATAGGATGCACACCATGTTGGTCTGGGACGACAACACTCCGACACCTTCGAACGCGCCATCTCAAGCGCCTTCTGGTTCCGTGCCGCCACTCGGTGGCTTCGCACGGGACGCGCATCCGTCGCCGTATCAGGCTGCACCGGGTCTGCAACCCATCTCGGCCACGCTGGCTTCGGCCCAGGCCTTCGCTCAGCAAACGGCTGCAGCCGCACCTTCGGCAGCCCGCAACACCGGCAGTGCCACCGCCCGCCGCGTGAACGTGGCCGACAAGCGCATCATCAATGGTCAGACCGACGTCAACCAGCTGGTGCCCTTCAAGTACAAGTGGGCCTGGGAAAAGTACCTCGCCACCTGCGCCAACCACTGGATGCCCCAAGAGGTCAACATGTCTCGCGACATCGCCCTCTGGAAAGATCCGAACGGCCTGAGCGAAGACGAGCGCCGCATCATCAAGCGCAACCTCGGCTTCTTCGTGACCGCCGACTCGCTGGCCGCCAACAACATCACGCTGGGCACCTACCGCCACATCACGGCGCCCGAGTGCCGCCAGTTCCTGCTGCGCCAGGCTTTTGAAGAAGCCATCCACACCCACGCCTATCAATACATCGTTGAAAGCCTGGGCCTGGATGAGTCGGAAATCTTCAACGCCTACAACGAAGTCAGCTCCATCCGCGACAAGGACGAGTTCCTGATCCCCTTCATCGAAGCGATCATGGACCCGAACTTCAAGACCGGCACCACCGAAAACGACCAGACGCTGCTGAAGTCGCTGATCGTGTTCGCCTGCCTGATGGAAGGCCTGTTCTTCTACGTGGGCTTCACGCAGATCCTGGCCCTGGGCCGTCAGAACAAGATGACCGGCGCTGCCGAGCAGTACCAGTACATCCTGCGCGACGAATCGATGCACTGCAACTTCGGCATCGACCTGATCAACCAGCTCAAGCTCGAGAACCCCCACCTGTGGACGCCCGAGTTCAAGGCCGAGATCAAGGCCCTGTTCCTCAAGGCCGTCGAGCTGGAATACCGTTACGCCGAAGACACCATGCCGCGTGGCGTGCTGGGCCTGAACGCTTCCATGTTCAAGGGCTACCTGCGCTACATCGCGAACCGCCGCGCCACCCAGATCGGTCTGGACGAACTCTTCCCCAACGAAGAGAACCCCTTCCCCTGGATGAGCGAAATGATCGACCTGAAGAAGGAACGCAACTTCTTCGAAACCCGCGTCATCGAATACCAGTCCGGTGGTGCGCTCTCCTGGGATTGAGCCATGCAGCACATTGCACGGTCAGCCTCGATGGACAGCCACCTTCGGCTCACCGTGTTCGTCACACCACGTCCAGATCCTAGGGGACGTTGGGTGATGGATCGCTGCCCGACGCTCCGTCGTGCAGTGTGCTTTGCAACTTGATCAAGGAGATACGTATGGCAACTGCAAAGAAGGCACCGGCCAAGAAGGCCGCCGCCAAGAAAGCTGCTCCGGCCAAGAAGGCAGCCGCTCCCGTGAAGAAGGCCGCCGTGGCCAAGAAGGCAGCCCCCGCCAAGAAGGCCGCTCCGGCCAAGAAGGCTGCTGCCGTGAAGAAGGCCGCTGCACCGGCCAAGAAGGCTGCTGCCCCGGCCAAGAAGGCCGCTGCCGTGAAGAAGGCTGCTGCTCCGGCCAAGAAGGCTGCTGCCCCGAAGAAGGCCGCTGCTCCGGCCAAGAAGGCTGCTGCCCCGAAGAAGGCCGCTGCCCCGGCCAAGAAGGCTGCTGCTCCGAAGAAGGCTGCCGCCCCGGCCAAGAAGGCTGCTGCTGCCCCCAAGAAGGCTGCCGCCAAGCCCGCTGCAGCCCCCAAGAAAGCTGCCGCTCCGGCCAAGAAGGCTGCCGCCAAGCCTGCCGCTGCCCCCAAGAAGGCCGCCCCGGCCAAGGCCGCCAAGACCACGCTGAGCCCTCAAGCCGCATGGCCTTTCCCGACCGGCAACAAGCCCTGAGCTTGAGCCTGAGGCCAGTTCGCTGGCCCGGTCTGCAACCCGGCTACGGCCGGGTTTTTTCATGCCCGAACGCGCTGCTTTCTCGCCCCGCGAAATCCCCACCTCGGAGGGATGCGAATCTGCACACTCGACCACCCCGCACTTGAGTGTCACCCCCTTGCCCGGGCACTCGTCAGGGCTTCAGTGCCTGCGTACAGTGAAGCATCACCGCTGACGAACCTCTGGTCTCGGTGACGCAGTACCCGCACTGTGCAGAGGTGATCGGAGTCCACCATGTCGAGCATGCCCACCCAACCCGAGTCGCCGCAAAACCTGTCGGACGTCCAGTCGGCACTGCTCGAACTGCACGAGGGCCTGATGAGCCTGAAGGCCTCGCTGCTCGAACTGGCCCGCAGCCATGAAGAAGAAGTGGCCATGCACCAGGCACGCGTTCAGGCCTGCGCCTTGATCGACCGCATCCGCCGCCAGGCCTGATCCTTCCCGCCTCAAGGCCAGGCCGACCTCGTGTCGGCCTTTTTGCTGCCCGAACGGCGCTGATGCCCCCAGCTTGCCTTAAGCTATCGGGTTGACCCGCAGCCCCGCACGCCCCCGCCGCGAGCGCCCTGCAGACCCCGCATCCCTGGCGCGCAACCCCTCGTTGCCGCCCCACCAGTTGAGCACGCACACACCATGGCGCAATACGTCTACACCATGAACCGCGTCGGGAAGATCGTTCCCCCGAAGCGGCAGATCCTCAAAGACATCACCCTGAGCTTCTTCCCCGGTGCCAAGATCGGCGTGCTGGGCGTGAACGGCTCGGGCAAGTCCACCTTCCTGAAGATCATGGCCGGTGTCGACAAGGACATCGAAGGCGAAGCCGTGCCCATGCCCGGCATCAAGATCGGCTACCTGCCCCAGGAACCCGAACTGAACCCCGAGCAGACCGTGCGTGAAGCCGTGGAAGAAGGCATCGGCGGCGTGCTGGCCGCCAAGAAGCGCCTGGACGAGGTGTACGCCCTGTACGCCGAACCCGACGCCGACTTCGACGCTCTGGCCGCCGAACAGGGCGAGCTGGAAGCCATCATTGCCGCGGCTGGCTCGGAAAACACCGACCTGCAACTGGAACTGGCCGCAGACGCCCTGCGCCTGTCGCCCTGGGACGCCAAGATCGGCAACCTGTCCGGCGGTGAAAAGCGCCGCGTGGCCCTGTGCCGC
>JBEGRT010000379.1:0-5569 GCA_041180305.1 Pseudomonadota bacterium | reverse complement strand
CAGGCGGATCAGCTCGGCGCCATCGGGCAGCGCCAGCACCTGCATGGGCTCGGGCACAGCGGCCGAGGCCTGGGCGGCCAGTTCGTTCAGCAACGGCAGCCCCACCACGCCGTGAAGGCGCACGGGCGCTGTGCCCGCCAGGGCATCGCTCAGGCGCACCTTGGCGCGCAGCACGAACATGCTCAGGCGCTTGAGGGTGGCGGGCAGCAGGGCGGCGCTGACCAGCAGGCGCACGCCATCGTCGCCATGCCGCCACACGGTGAAGTCGGCCAGCATGCGGCCTTTGGCAGTGCAGTAGGCCGCCAGCCGGGCTTCGCCGGCGGGCAGCAGCTGGATGTCCTGGCTCAGTTGCCCGTGCAGGAAACTGGCGGTGTCGGCGCCTTGTGCGTCGATCAGCCCCAGTTCGGGCAAGGCCGTCACGCCTTGCCACTGCGCAGGGGTGGGGCCCACGGGCCATGGGGTCGATTCGGTGAAGGTCGGGGCAGGGGTGCTCATGGGCCTTGATTATCATCACGTCGTGAACAAGTTCTTGAACGCCCCCGTTTTGCCCCGACACAGACCACAGGTTTTGCAGGGCGTCGCCGTGAAGGCCCCGACCTCGCGCCAGCGTGGTGCCAGCGCGCTGGGCGCCCTGGGCGCGCTGTTGATGCTCTCGCTCGTGCTGCTGGCCGCTCTGGCCGGCGCTGGCTGGTGGTGGTCGCAGCAGCCCCTGGCCCTGCGGCAAGCCACGGTCGAGGTCTCGGTCGAGCCGGGCATGACCCCGCGAGCCACGGCCCAGGCCTGGGTCGATGCCGGGGTGCAGACCGACCCTGCGCTGCTGTACCAGTGGTTCCGCTGGTCTGGCCAGGCCCGCCAGATCAAGGCGGGCAGCTACGAGATCGGCAGAGGCGTGAGCCCCGCCCGCCTGTTGCGCATCATGGTGCAGGGCGATGAATCGCTGGCCACCGTCAAGCTGATCGAAGGCTGGACCTTCCGCAAATGGCGCCAGGTGTTGTCGGAATCCGAGGGCTTGCGCATCGAAACCGCGGGCATGAGCGATGCCGACCTGATGGCCGCGCTGGGTTCGCCCGGCGAGGCCCCCGAAGGGCAGTTCTTTCCCGACACCTACACGTTCGCCAAAGGCAGCAGCGACCTGGCCGTGATGCGGCGCGCGCACCGCGCCATGAAGCGGCAGCTGGAAGAGGCCTGGGCCTTGCGCCAGCCCGGTCTGAAACTGGAAAGCCCGCGTGACGCGCTGATCCTGGCCAGCATCATCGAAAAGGAAACCGGCCATGAAGACGACCGCGGGCTGGTGTCGGCGGTGTTCAACAACCGCCTGAAGATCGGCATGCCGCTGCAGACCGACCCCACCGTGATCTACGGCCTGGGCGATGCCTTCGATGGCAATCTGCGCCGTATCGACCTGCAGATGGACACGCCCTTCAACACCTACACCCGCGGCGGCTTGCCGCCCACACCGATCGCCATGCCGGGGCGCGCCTCACTGATGGCCGCCGTGCAGCCTGAAACCAGCCGAGCCCTGTATTTCGTGGCCAGCGGGGGCGGGCGCAGTGCCTTCAGTGAGACCCTGGCCGAGCACAACCGTGCCGTCAACCGCTACCAGCGCAACCGCCCATGACAGCAGTTCAGCCCATTCCTCCCGCCCAGGGCCTGTTCGTGTCGGTCGAGGGCATCGACGGTGCTGGCAAGACCACCCATGTGAATGCCTTGCAGGCCCGTTGGGAAGCCCAGGGGCGCGATGTGGTGCGCACCCGCGAGCCGGGTGGCACCGAGCTGGCCGAGGCCCTGCGCGAGCTGGTGCTGCACCAGGCCATGGACCCTTTGACCGAATCGCTGCTGGTGTTCGCCGCCCGCCGTGACCACCTGATCCGCGTGATCGAGCCGGCCCTGGCCCGTGGTGCCTGGGTCTTGTGCGACCGTTTCACCGACGCGACCTTTGCCTACCAGGGCGGAGGGCGCGGCTTTGACCTGCAGGTGCTGAGCACCCTGGAAGGCTGGGTGCAGCAAGGGCGGCAGCCTGACCTGACCCTGGTGTTCGATGTGGACCCGGCGGTGGCCGCTGCACGCCTGAGTGCCGCGCGTGCGCCAGACCGCTTTGAAGCCCAGGACCTCGATTTCTTCCGCCGTGTGCAGGCCGGCTACCAGGCCCGCATGGACGCCAACCCCGAGCGCTTCGCCCGGGTGGACGCCGGACAGAGCATCGAACAGGTGGCCGAGCAGGTGCAGGCCGTGTTTGCGGCCAGGGGGTGGTGGTGAGCACGTTGGCGTTGTGGCCCTGGCAGCAGGCCGTGCTGCCCCAGGCCTTGAAGGCCCTGACCGCTCCTGCCGCCTTGCTGTACGGCGCAGCGGGGCAGGGGCAGTTGAACCTGGCTTTCCAGCTGGCCAAGGCATGGCTGTGTGAAGGTCACCCCGAGCCGGGCGGCATGTTCGATGACACGGCCGCTGATCCGACTGCTGACATGGGCGTGCCCCCACCGGCTTGTGGCCAGTGCCCGGCCTGCCACCTGGTCGACACCGGCTACCACCCCGACCTGATGCTGGTGGTGCCCGACAACCTGGTGCCCCGTGTGGGCTGGGCCCACCTGGAAGAGGCCCTGGACAAGGCCGACAAGGGGGAAGGGCGCAAGCGCAAGCTGAGCCCCGAGATCAAGGTCGACGCCATCCGCGAAGTGGTGGGCTTCAGCCAGAGCACGGTCTCGCGCGGGCGGGCCAAGGTGGTGCTGATCTGCCCGGCCGACCGCATGAACACGGTGTCGGCCAACACCTTGCTCAAGACCCTGGAAGAGCCACCCGGGCACGTGCGCTTCATCCTGGCGTGCGGCCCGCTGGACGACGTGCTGCCCACGGTGCGCAGCCGGTGTCAGGCCTGGCAGATGCCGTCGGGCACCGCCGCCGATGTGGCGCCCTGGCTGGTCGAGCAGATCGAAGGCCTCTCGGCCGAGGACGGCCAGAGCCTGCTGGCCGCAGCGGGCGGCAGCCCGGAGGGCGCGCTGGAGCTGCACGCCATGGGCTGGTCGGCCGGCCTGTGGCACAAGCTGCCTGCCGATCTGAAGGCCGGGCGCGTGGGTGCCTGGGGCCAGTGGCCCTTGCCCCTGTTGCTGGGCACGCTGCAGAAACTGGCGCATGACATGGCCCGCGTGGCCGTGGGGGCACCCGCGCTGTACTTCCCTCAAGGGGCATTGCCCCAAGGGGCAGGGCTGCCGCAGGTCACAGCCTGGGGGCAGGAGCTTCGCAAGGCCATGCGCCACGCCGAGCACCCCTTCAATGCGCCGCTCAAGGCCGAAAGCCTGATTTTTCAGGCGCGCCGGGCGCTGGCCAAAGCCTGATCAGGGTGTGACTTAATACACTTGCACCCCTGTGTGCAAGTCCTTGATCTGGTGGGTAAAGCTGCGGGAAAACGTGAGTGAAATCACGCCCCTCCGAGGGTGCAACCCGCTAAACTGCCCACATGATGAGCGAATACCAGTCCACCATGATGCCTTCGGCGTTCGTGCCCGGTGCAGCCGGCCGCACGACCCTGGCAGGTGGTCTGAACCCCATGAGTGGTCCCAGCAGTTCCAGCGCTTCGGCCGGCCCCCGCCCGAGCGTGATCCAGCTCGTGTTTCGCGAGCGTGGGGCCCTCTACGCCGCCTACATCCCGGCCTTCACCGATGGCGGGTTGTTCGTGCCCACCACGCGCGATTACAAGCTGGGCGACGACATCTACCTGCTGCTGTCTCTGCCTGATGACATCCAGCGCTACCCGGTGGCCGGCAAGATCGCCTGGATCACCCCGCCCAATGCCTCGGGCGGCCGCACCCAGGGGGTGGGCGTCAAGTTCCCCAACGACGACAAGACCCGGCTGCTGCGCGTGAAGATCGAAGAGATCCTGGGCACGGCCATTTCCTCGGCCAAGCCCACCCAGACGCTCTGAGCGCACCGCGTGTTCGCCCGAGGGCCCTTCACCGAAGGGCCCCTTTGTTTTGGGGCCTCGGCACTGGCGCATGTATGGGCGCCTCACAACACTGGCAAGATGCCGCCTTCGTCTGTTGAACCGCGGCGCAGGGCCGCAGCTGCCATGTTCGTTGATTCGCACTGCCATCTCAATTTCCCCGATTTCACCGAACGGTTCGATCAGGTGCTGGCCGACATGGCCGCAGCCCGCGTGACCAAGGCGCTGTGCATCAGCACCACGCTGGAAGATTTCCCGGCCGTGCACCAGCTGGCCGTGAACCACAGCCACCTGTGGGCCACCGTGGGCGTGCACCCCGACAACGAAGGCGTGCGCGAGCCCACCTTGCAGGATCTGCTCGATGGCGCGGCCTTGCCCCGCGTGGTGGGCATTGGTGAGACCGGGCTGGATTACTACCGCCTGGGCGAGCGCACGGTGGCCGACATGGCCTGGCAGCGTGATCGTTTCCGCGTGCACATCGAGGCCGCGCGCCAGACCCGCCTGCCCCTGGTGATCCACACCCGCAGTGCCAGCGACGACACCGTGACCATTCTGAGAGAGGCCGGGCAGGGCGAGGTGGGGGGCGTGTTCCACTGCTTCACCGAAACCGAGCAGGTCGCGCGTGCTGCGCTGGATCTGGGCTTCTACATCTCGTTTTCGGGCATCCTGACCTTCAAGAACGCGGCCGATCTGCGCGAGGTGGCCCGCTTCGTGCCGCTCGACCGCTGTCTGATCGAGACCGACAGCCCCTACCTGGCGCCCGTGCCCTATCGCGGCAAAACCAACACACCGGCCTATGTGCCTTACGTGGCCCAGCAGATCGCTGAACTCAAGGGCCTGAGCCTGGAGGCCGTGGCCGATGCAACAACGCGCAATTTCGAGACTTTGTTCGCGGGTGCGGCCGGCTGATCAAGGGTTTGCACGCGCCGTTGCCTGACAGCCTGTCAGAGAATTTCTGACATCAGGTTTGGTATCTCAGTGACTGTCGCTTTGAGGGGCTCGCTTCTACAGTGAACCCATCGACAACGCTCACTGCTCTCACCGGAGGCTGTATGCAGAAACAAGGTCTTTTCGCCAATCCGTTCGCTCTGATGATGGACCCCGAGGCCGTTCTGGCCGCCATGGAACGTTCGGAGCGGCTCAATGGCCTGCAAAGCCGAGTGTGCCGTCCGTTGGACAAACCCCTGATTCCGATCGTGGAGGGTGATGCCGAGATCGACAGCGAAGACATCGAGCTGGCTGCCGATTCCGACACCACCTTGCACGCCTGACCCGCAAGAGCTGTCTCTCTCCACAACTTTCTTGCGGCTTTCTGGTCGGAAGGCTCACTGCGCCGGTGGCAGTGGGCCTTTTTTCATGGGCCGATGGGAATCAGTCGCGACCGGCCATGGCCGCATGCCGGGCTTCCAGGCGCCGCCCCAGCGCTGACACCGCCAGGCCCATGCCCAGGTAAATTGCGCCGACGGCCAGGTAGGCCTCCAGGAAGAAGGGCCGCCAATCGGCATCGCCATTGAGGCTCAGGCCCAGGCTGCCCTGCAGTTCATGCAAGCCCACCACGGAGATCAGGGCCGTGTCCTTGAGCACGCCGATGCTGTGGCTGGTCAGCGAGGGCAGGGCCACACGCCAGGCCTGCGGCAT
>JBEGRT010000378.1:0-3620 GCA_041180305.1 Pseudomonadota bacterium | reverse complement strand
CGGCCGTGCGCCTGTCGCACCGCTACATCCCGGCGCGCCAGCTGCCCGACAAATGCGTGAGCCTGCTGGACACCGCCTGCGCCCGCGTGGCCGTCAGCCTGCATGCCACGCCCCCGGCGGTGGACGACGCCGAGCGCGAGATCGAAGCGCTGCACACCGAGCTGGCCCTGATCGAGCGCGAAGCCCGCCTGGGCGTGAACGTGGCCGAGCGCGCTGCCAGCGCCCGCGAGCGGCTCGATGCCGCCAGCACCGAGCTGCTCGACCTGCGCCAGCGCTGGCAGGCCGAACAGGCCCTGGTCGAACGCCTGTTGGCCCTGCGTGCGGCTTTGCGAGAGCCTGAGGCCGGCGCCGAGTCGCCCACCGAGCATGTGGTCGACGGCAACATGCAGCCGACCCCTGCCGAGCCTTGCGAAGAAGCCGATGCCGCCTTGCGCATCGAGCTGCAAGCCGTGCAGGCCGAGCTGGCAGCCTTGCAGGGCGACAGCCCCCTGATCCTGCCCACGGTCGACCACCAGGTCGTGGCCAGCGTGGTGGCCGACTGGACCGGCATCCCCGTGGGCCGCATGGCCCGCGACGAGATCGAGAACGTGCTGACCCTGGCCGAGCGCCTGGGCGAGCGCGTGATCGGCCAGGACCACGCCATGGCCCTGATCACCCGCCGCGTGCAGACCTCGCGCGCCGGCCTGGACAACCCCGACAAGCCGGTGGGCGTGTTCCTGCTGGCCGGCACCTCGGGCGTGGGCAAGACCGAAACCGCCCTGGCCCTGGCCGAGGCCCTGTACGGCGGCGAGCAGAACCTCATCACCATCAACATGAGCGAGTACCAGGAGGCCCACACCGTCTCGTCGCTCAAGGGCGCGCCCCCTGGCTATGTGGGCTATGGCGAAGGCGGCGTGCTGACCGAAGCGGTGCGCCGCAAGCCCTACAGCGTGGTGCTGCTCGACGAGGTGGAAAAAGCCCACCCCGACGTGCACGAACTGTTCTTCCAGGTGTTTGACAAGGGCTGGATGGAAGACGGCGAAGGCCGCCGCATCGACTTCAAGAACACCCTGATCCTGCTGACCACCAACGTGGGCACCGAGCTGATCCAGCACCTGTGCCAGAACCCCGAAGAAGTGCCCGACCCGGAGGCCATGGCCCAGGCCCTGCGCCAGCCGCTGCTGCGCCATTTCCCGCCCGCATTGCTCGGGCGCCTGGTCACCATCCCCTACTACCCGCTGACAGACGGCATCCTCACGCAGATCGTGGAGCTGCAGCTGGGCCGCATCCAGCAGCGCGTGCAGCAGCGCTACAAGGTGCCACTGCGCATCCGGCCCGAGGTGGTCGAGCTGGTGGTCTCGCGCTGCACCGAAAGCGAATCGGGCGGCCGCATGATCGACGCCATCCTGACCAACACCCTGCTGCCCACCATCTCGCGCCAGTTCCTGGAGCGGCTGATGGCCGGTGAAGCTTTCGGGGCGGTCACGGTGGGGGTGGGTGAGGGCGAGGCAGGGCGCGACTTCAGCTACCACTTCAGCGCCTGAGGGGCGATGTCCTGCGCCCGGTGTCGGGCACATTTCACCGCACTTCCCAGGGGCTTGCCCGGGTTGTTATGCTGATGGGTGCATCGCGCTGGCGGTGCGTTCCCCTTTGCCATCAGCGGTTCAAGCCATGCCCCTGCGCACCCTTCGACGCCCCTCTTGGACACCTTCTGGCGCTGGCGCCAGCTTTCTGGGGGTGAGTGCGGGCGTGGCGGCCTACCTGGCCCTGGCCCTCAATGCCCCGGAGTTCTGGCAGCGGCTGGGCGAGCTGGAACACTCCGGCCGCTGGGCCTCCTGGGGTGTGCTGGCTGCCGAGGCCGTCATGGTGTGGGGGGCATGTTGCACCCTGTTGGGCCTGGCCGGTCTGGGCGGTCGCTGGTGCCTGGCGGGGGTGTCCTCCCTGATGCTGATTCTGTCGGCAGCCTGCGTGCACTACATGGTGCGCTTCGACGTGGTCATCGGGTATGGCATCGTGCAGGCCGTGCTCGGGCCCGACCAGACGCTGTCCGGCGAAAGCGCAGGCTGGCAGCTGCTGGTGTGGGTGCTGTTGCTGGGGGTGCTGCCCGCTTGGGGCCTGATCGCATGGCTGCGCCGTGTGCCACCGCAGGCCGACGCCCGCCGGGGCTGGTCCATGTTGGGCGTGACCACCTTGGGCCTGGTGCTGTGTCTGAGCGCGCAACGCGGCATGGCCCACGCCTCCCAGGCCCTCCAGGCGAACGCCAGTGTGGGGCTGGCCAGTGCTTCAGGCCAGGTCGCGCACCGCTATGTGCCGACCAACTGGCTGTCGGGGCTGGGCATGATGGCCGCCAACCGCGTGACCACGGCGGTGCGCGACCACACCCTGCAAGACCCGGCCGAGCTGTTCGATTACACCGAGGCCACACCGCTGGACGATGTCACCGTGGTGCTCGTGATCGGTGAGACGGCCCGCCACGACCACATGGGCCTGTTGGGGTATTGGCGCGACACCACGCCAGGGCTCGGGCAGCAGAAGAACCTGGCCGCATTCCGCGCGCAGTCGTGCGACACCGTCACCCGCCTGTCGCTGGCCTGCATGTTCGTGCGTCCGGAAGGGGTTCGGCTCGGCGATGGTTTTTCCCCGGACGTGATCCACGAGGAGAAAGTGTTCAGCGTGTTCCGCTCGCTGGGCTTTTCCATCGACCTGTTCGCCATGCAGGCCGAGGCCGGTTTCTATCACCGCGTCGGGCCCGATTTCTACAAGCTGCGGGAGGTGATCGCCGCGCAGCCGGGCAACCAGGGCATGGCCCTGGACGGCATGCTGCTGCCGGAAGTGAAGGCCTCGCTGGCCCGGCGTGCCTCAGGGCGCCACATGATCGTGCTGCACCTCAAGGGCTCGCACTTCGAGTACAGCAAGCGCTACCCGCGCGAGTTCGCACGCTGGCAGCCCGAGTGCTCGGATGTCGATGTCCGTTGTTCTCGCCAGACGCTGGTCAATGCCTACGACAACTCCATGCTCTATACCGACCATGTGCTGACCGAGCTGACGCGCATGCTCGAAGGACGCAAGGCCCTGATGGTCTACACCTCCGACCATGGCGAATCCATCGGCGATGGGGTGCATTTCCATGGCACCCCGCGGGCCATTGCGCCACCTGAGCAACGCCGGGTGCCCTTGATCTTCTGGGCCTCTGAGGCCTTGCTGGCCGACCCGGTCCATCGGCGGGCTTTCGAGCGGGCGCAGGCCCTGGCGCAGGCCAAGCACCCGGCCTCCCACCAGCATTTGTTCGCCTCGATGCTGGGGTGTCTGTCGGTGCGGTCGCCGGATGGCGGGCTCACCCCGGGTTTCGACCTGTGCCGGGCCCCGTCCTGATGCGGCCGTGGTTCAGAGCGTGAAGTCGTAATCGATGGTCAGCGGCGCATGGTCGCTGAACCAGCTGTCCTTGTACACGCTGGCCGTGCGGGCCGTGGCCGCCAGGCCTGGCGTGGCCAGGTGGTAATCGATGCGCCAGCCCACGTTCTTGGCCCGGGCCTGGCCGCGGTTGCTCCACCAGGTGTAGCAGGCGTCGGTGGTGTCGGGGTGCAGGGCGCGGTACACATCGACCAGGCCACCCTGGGCCGGGTCCAGCAGCTTCGTCATCC